>JADLEX010000143.1 GCA_020845895.1 Deltaproteobacteria bacterium
CGCCGATGGTCTCGTATCCCGTCACATGCCGGACCGCGAGCACCGCGCCGAACGCGCCGAGGTTCATCGCGAGATAGATCGCGAGATAGAGCATCACCGCGCGGATCGACTCGGGCGACGCGACCGCCACGCCCATGAGCAGGTATCCCGCGTGGGCGATGCTGGAATACGCGAGCAGACGCTTGACGTTGTCCTGCGCGATGGCGACGACGTTTCCGAGCGTCATCGTCGCGATGGCGAGCACACCGACGACGAGCGCCCACGGGAAATGCCGGGCCGCGATTCCGAACATCTCGGGCGTGGGAAACGCGACGGTGAGAAATCGAATGAGCGCGGCGAGACCGGCGGCCTTGGGGCCGACCGAGAGAAACGCGACAAACGGCGTCGGCGCTCCTTCGTAAACATCGGGGCACCACATGTGGAACGGCACGGCGGCGACCTTGTATCCGAAACCCGCGAGCGAGAAGATCGCCGCCGCCGCGACGGTCAAGCTCGTGCCGAATTCGGTCGAGGACACCGGCAGGATGCCGCCGATCGCCGCGAGGTCGAGCGAACCGGTCAGGCCATAGATGAGCGAGAAACCGTAGAGCATCAGGCCCGACGCGCCCGCGCCGTAGATGACGTATTTGAGCGCCGCCTCGCTCGATCGCCGGTCGCCGCGCCGAAACCCCGCGAGGATGTAGGACGGGATCGAGACGAGTTCGATGGCCAGATAGATCATGAGCAGGTTGCGCGCCGAAGCGAGAAACGCGAGACCCAACGTGAGGCACAGGAGCAGCAGCAGGTATTCGCCCAGCCGCGACTCGGGAATCTCGTCGGACGACGCGCCGAGCCAGACACCGTAAAGCGCGACGACGAGGAAGAAACCGCGGAAAAACGCAGCGAAGCCGTCGAGGGCGAGCATGCCCGAAAACGCCGTGCCCGTGTCGCCGCCCCTCGCAACGAGGGCAATCAGCGCACCGGCGACGGCGGCCAGGGCGGTCGCGGCCAGCACGCCACGGCGCGACGAAGCGGTCTTCCAGAGAAGATCGACCGCGAGCACGGCGGCAATGCCGAGCATCAGGACGAGTTCGGGGGCAATCCGGGCGAGATCGGCGGTCATCGGCGCTCTCCCGCCCGCGTTACATCGACGTCTTCACGACGGCGACGAGTTGATGAAGCGTGGCGTTGACGAGGTTGAATACCGGCGCGGGCCAGAATCCCAGCAGCACCGTGACCGCGGCCAGCGGATAGAGCGTCAGCCGCTCGCGCCAGTTTACGTCCCACAGGTGCGCCCATTTCTCGTTGAACGCACCGAGGAACATGCGCTGCATCGTCCACAGATAGTAACCCGCCGTGATGACGACCGCGGGAACCGCGCACACGATGAACCAGCGGAAGATCGGGTCCGCCGCGCCGAATCCGCCGAGGAATACCAGCACCTCGCCGATGAATCCGGCCAGCCCCGGCAGGCCGAGCGACGCCATGAACGCGAGGCCCGTGAGCGCGGTGTACTCGGGCAATTTTGCGGCGAGGCCGCCGAAGCCCTCGATCTCGCGGGTGTGCGCGCGATCGTAAACGACGCCGGCGAGGAGGAAGAGCATCGGCGAGATCACGCCGTGCGAGACCATCTGGAACACGCTGCCCGAGATGCCCTGCGGCGTCAGCGAGGCCATGCCGAGCAGACAGAAGCCCATGTGGCTGACGGACGAGTACGCGATGAGCTTCTTGAGGTCCTTTTGCGCGAGGCACACGAACGCGCCGTAGATGATGTTGATGACGCCGAACACCGCGATGATCGCCGCCGCGCTCACCATCACGCCGGGAAGCATCTGCATGTTGAAACGCAGGATGCCGTACATGCCCGTCTTGAGCAGGATGCCCGCGAGGATGACGGAGATCGGCGTGGGCGCATCGACGTGCGCGTCGGGAAGCCACGTGTGGAACGGGAACATCGGGACCTTGATGGAGAACCCGATGAAAAGCGCCGCGAAGACGATGGTCGGGAACGCAACGCCGAGAATCGGCGCGGCCGACGCGAAGGTGCCGTCGCGGCCCATGCGGATGAGTTCGACGATGTTGAAGGTGTGCGCGGTCGTCGTTCCGTCCACCAGGCGCGACGGTCCCGAGTTGTAGTAGATCGCGATGAGCGCGAGCAGCATCAACACAGACCCGGCGAGCGTGTACAGGAAGAACTTGATCGCCGCGTAGGGGCCGCCGCGCACACGCCCATCGCCTTCGGTGCGCGTGGGCGCGCCCCAGATGCCGATCAGGAAGTACATGGGCAGGAGCATGATTTCCCAGAAGACGTAGAACAGGAAAAAGTCCTGCGCACAGAAGGTGCCGAGCACGCCGGTTTCGAGTAGAAGAAACAGGATCATGAAACCCGGCACGCGCTTTTTCGAGAAGTGCGGGTGATGCGCGTCGTCGAGGCGACCCCACCACGGCAGCGACGCGATCATCGCCGCGAGAAACACGAAGACGGTGAGCAGGACCATCGAGATCGACAGGCCGTCCACACCGACAAAGTATTCGATGTTGAAATCGCGGATCCACACCACGCGGTGAACGAACTGGAGAGCCGTGTTCGCCCCGTCGAAGGCGCGCCAGAGCACGACGGCGAGCAGCGTCTCGACGAGACTTGCCGCGAGCGCGATCATCCGCGCCGCGTCATCCACGCACTCGCGTGAAATGCGCAGCGACCCGCCGAGCGCCCACACGGCGATGATCGCACCGATACCGATCACGGGCACGAAAATGATCCACGAAAGCAGTGTGCTTGTCGTTGTGTAGTCCATCTTCACCCCTGCCGGCGCATCGCGCCGGGTACGCACGAGCGGGCGAACGCGCCAAGGCGCGCCGCGCCGCCGATCACCAAGGAAGTACGAACACCAAAACCACCAGCGCCAGTGCGCCGGCGACCATTCCATAGAGATATGTCTGAATCCGTCCCGTCTGGATGCGGCGCAGATCGCGCCCGGCGCGCAGCACCGCTTCGCCGATGAGGTTGACGAGGCCGTCCACGAAGACGCAGTCGATCCAGCCCTGCAACTGCCCGAAGACGCGACCGATCGCTCCGCACAGGTTCACGATCGCGTCGACCACGTACCGGTCGAACCACGAAAGCCCGGACGCCGTTCGGAGCGTATTGTCGATGAAAACCTTTTGATACAGCTCGTCCACGCGGTACTTGTCGAAGATCAGGCTGTGCATGGTACGCACGAGCGCGTTGGGGCTCGCCAACAGTTTCGCCGGAATCGGATTCGTGTTGTTGCGATAAAGCCATCGCGCGAAACCGAAGCCCGTGAACGCGACAACCACGGAGAAGGCCATGAGAGCCCACTCCCACGTCACCCCCTTTTCCGCCCAGCGAAGGCTCTCGGCGGTGCGGGCAAAGACCGGCTCCAACCAGTGCTCAAACAGATTCGGCAGATTCCACAGGTGCGGCAACCCGATGAAGCCGCCCGCGACCGCGAAGAACGCCAGCACCGCGAGCACGCCGGTCATCGTTGCGGGGGATTCGTGCGGAACACTGCCATGATGACCGTGATCGTCATGTCCGTGTTCGCCGTGCGAGTGCGCCGCGCCGCGATACGCACCGCTGAAGGTCATGTAGTACGAGCGGAACATGTAGAACGACGTGCACAGCGCCGCGCTCGCCGCGATCACCCACAGCCAGAAACCCTGACTCGCGAAGCCGAGGTTCGCCGTGTCGAACGCCTTCCACAGAATTTCGTCTTTCGAAAAGAACCCTGAAAAGAACGGAAATCCCGCGATGGCGCAGCACGACAGGAAGTAGGTGACCGCCGTGATGGGCATCAGCGCACGCAGGCCGCCCATGCGGCGCATGTCCTGCTCGTGATGGCAGCCCAGAATCACGCTGCCCGACCCGAGGAAGAGACAGGCTTTGAAAAAGGCGTGCGTGACAAGGTGGAAGATGCCGACCCAGTACGCACCCACGCCGACCGCCACGAACATGAACCCGAGCTGGCTCACGGTCGAATAGGCGAGCACCTTTTTGATGTCGTATTGGAACAGGCCGATGGTCGCCGCGAAGAGCGCCGTCGCCGCACCGACCGTGGCGACGACGGTCATCGCCGTGGTGCTGAGCGCGAAGAGGAAATTGAGCCGCGCGACCAGATACACGCCCGCGGTCACCATCGTCGCCGCGTGAATCAGCGCCGAGACCGGCGTGGGCCCCGCCATGGCGTCGGGCAGCCAGACGTATAAAGGAATCTGCGCGCTCTTTCCCGTCGCGCCCAAAAAGAGCAGCAGGCATGCGAGCGTGGCGATGCTCATCCCCCACCACCGCTGGCCCGTGAACGCATCCCGCCGTTCGGGGTTGTGCAGAATGCGCTCGACCTCGCGGAATTTCACCGAGGTGGCGGGCAGTGCTTCCACCTGACCGGACTCGTGCGCGCCGGCGTGCTCGGCAATCGCCGCCGTTTCTCCGAGGGCCGTTTCGACTGCCGGAACCGGCTCGAGCTTCGGCGCGGACCAGGTTCCGGCGAGTCCCCAGAACACGAGAAACAGGCCGAGCGTAAAGCCCGCATCGCCGATGCGGTTCACGACGAACGCCTTCATGCCCGCCTGCGCCTTTTCGACGTCGCGATACCAGAAGCTGATGAGCAGGTACGAACACAGGCCCACGCCTTCCCACCCGACGAACATCAGCAGGAAGTTGTCGGCGAGCACGAGCGTGAGCATCGAGAACATGAAGAGGTTGAGATACGCGAAGAAGCGCCAGTAGCCCGGATCGCCCTTCATGTAGCCGATCGAATAAACGTGGATGAGGCTCCCCACGAACGTGACGACAAGCACCATCACGGCGGATAGCGGGTCCATGAGGAGCGCGAGATCGACATCGAGATCGCCGATCGGCATCCACGCCCAGAGCTTGACGTAAAGCGCGCCGCCGTGGCCGAGTCCGGCGAGTTTCACGAAGCCGACGGCCGCGATAACGAACGACAGCCACGGCAGGATCACCGTCGGCCAATGAATGACGCCCTCGCCAAACCGCCGGTGCAGACGAAGCCCGAACGCGCCCGCGTAGATCGCGCCGAAGAGCGGAAAGATCGGGATCAACGCAAGGAGGGGAAAATCGCCGAGATGCATCGCCTATTCCTTCATCCCGGCGCTCGCCGTGGCGTCGACGGTGCGGAACGCGCGATAGAGCTGGAGCATGATGGCGAGCGCCACCACCGCCTCCGACGCCGCGAGGACGATCCCGAAAATCGCGAAGACCTGCCCGTCGGTGGTCTTCGGCATGAACGCGGAGAATGCGACGAGGTTGACGATGCCCGCGTTGAGCACGAGTTCGACGCCCATGAGAATCGACACGGCGTTCTTGCGCGTGGCGATCGTGAACAAGCCCAGCGCCAGCAGCACCGCCGAGACGATCAGGTAGTGCGTGAGACCGATCGTCATTTGCGGATCCAATCCACCGCCGAGGTCGTGTCGTCGGTTTTCTTTTCGCTCTTCGCCAACGTCACCGCGCCCAGCAGCGCCGCGAAGAGAAGGATCGAAATGACCTCGAAGGGGAGTACGTACGGCCCGAGCAGCGCGTCGCCGATCGCGGCGGTCGTGTGCGTCGGCGTCGCCGGCGACGCACCCGGCCACGGCGTGCGCAGCGCGGCTGTCACCAGCAACACCGTGACGCCGACCATCATGACGATGCCGGGCACGAGGCCCATCGACGGGTTTGACGCGCCGACCTCGCCGATGCGCGACGTGAGCATGACGGCGAAGAGGATCACGATGAGGATACCGCCGACGTAGACGAGCATCTGCGTGACGGCGACGAAGTCGGCCGAGAGCGTGGCGTATAGCCCCGCGACACCGAGAAACGTGGCGAGCAGGGCGAAGGCGCTGCGCACGATGTTGTGCGAGAACGCAACGACGACCGCTCCGCCGAGTGTGAGCGCGACGAGCAGCAGAAAGACGATCGCGCCGATGCCGGTGATCACGACGCGTCCTCCTCGGACTTCGCTTCGGCCTCTCCCGCGACCTTTCCCGCCTCCGCCGGGAGCGCCTCGGGCTCCGGCTCCGGTTCCGGCGCGCGGCCCGACCAGCGGTGGCCGTCGTGCGTCGGGGGTGCCACCTCGGCGAGGGCGGCGCCCTGCGGGCGGCGCGGGATGGGATTCCCCTTCCCTTTCGCGACCGGCACCGGCGTTTTCACATAACGAAGCACGAGCCGATCGGGCGATGACGCGACCGCCTCGAACTCCGTCGTGTGACGAAGCGAATCGAACGCGCACGCCTCGGAACAGAGCCCGCAATACATGCACCGCCCGATGTCGATGTCGAATCGCATGATTTCGCGAACGCCCGTCTCCGGATTTTTCTCGAGCTGAATATCCAATACGTTGATGGGGCAGGTCTTCGCGCAGAGCATGCACCCGCTGCACCGCGCGAGATCGACTTCGAGGATGCCGCGATAGTTGTCGGGCAGCGAATCTTGAATCGGCTGCGGGATCTTGTCCGGATACTGGATCGTGATCGGTCGGCGGAAGAGCCAACTGGACGTGACCGCGAGCCCCTCGAATGTGGACGTGATCGCCCGCCGGATGTTCGAGAAATACCCGGTCGGGCGCTTCGTCAAAGGCGTGGAGCCTTCGGATTTCGCCTGTTCCATCGTCATGAGCACGTCGCCTCGCTCACGGTAACCGGTACGGGGGATACCACAGTTCCTTGCCTTCCATCTTCTCGTAGGATTCTCTGTCCACGAGATAATTCCGGCGGACCTTTCGCGCGTAGGCGACGAGGATCGCCGCGACGAGCAACGTCATACCCGCCCGCAGCGCCCAGTCGACCGCACCACCCTCAGGCACCGTCGCCATCAGGATCAGCACGCCGAACATCGAAACGACCGAGAGCGGTACGAGGTACTTCCAGCACGTCATCATGAGTTGATCGACGCGCAGCCGGGGAAGCGTCCAACGCAGTTGAACGACGATGAAGACGAGCGTGGACGCCTTCGCCGCGAAAACGACGAACGAGAGAAGCTGCCAGGCCGCGAACGCGAGTCCGTCGGCCGCGGCGATCCGCGCCGGCGACACGCCGGGGATCTGCCATCCGCCGAGAAAGCATACGGTGGCGACCGCGCTCATGATCCACAGGTTCGCCCACTCGGCGAACAGGAAGAACAGAAATCGCATGCCGGAGTATTCGACGTTGTATCCCGCGACGATTTCGCTTTCCGCCTCGGGCAGGTCGAAGGGCGTGCGGTTCCCCTCGGCGATGGCCGACGTGAAGTAGAGGAAAAACGCGGCGAACAGGAACGGATTGCGCAGCAGGAACCACTGCCACGGCCAGCCGCCCTGCGCCGAGACGATTCCCTGCATCGAGAGCGTTCCGGCGACGAGAATCACCGCCATGAGCGAAAACGCCGACGGGATTTCGTACGACACGAGCTGCGCCGATGCGCGCACGCCGCCGAACAGCGCCCATTTCGAATTCGACGCCCACCCGGCCATGAGCAGGCCGACGACCACGAGAGACGTGATCGCGAGCAGGTAGAGCACGCCGACGTTGAGATCCGCGGCGATGAGGTGCGTGCCGAATGGCAGGATGACGAACGCGCCGAACATGCCCGCGAAGACGAAGTACGGAGCGATGCGATAGAGCACGCGGTCCGCGCCCTCCGGAATCAGGTCTTCCTTGAGGAAGCATTTGATGCCGTCGGCGAGCCACTGGAGCGAGCCCTGCGGACCAACGCGGTTCGGTCCGATGCGCGACATGATGCGCCCCGCGATGCGCCGCTCCAGCCAGCTCAACGGTCCCGCGAAGAGCGCGACGAAGGTCACGGAGAGGATCGCCGCGACCAGGATGAAGCCGAGGTCCACGGTCCACCGATGCGCCCACGTCGCGGGATCGAGCCCGAGCACGCCCGCGATGAACCGGTCGGACGCGATGCGCAGCACGTTCATCGGTCCACCTCCGGCGCCACGATGTCGAGCGACCCGATCAGCGCCACGAGATCGGCGATCATGAGTCCGGGCGAGAGCGACTCGACGATCGACATCGCCGTAAACGAGCCCGTGCGGATCTTCATGCGGTACGGTTTGTCGGTGCCGTCGGAAACGACGTAGTTGCCCAGTTCGCCCCGTGCGCCCTCGACCCGCGTGTAGATTTCATTCGCCGCGGGTTTGAGCGCGCGCGTCTTGGTCAGCGTCTCCCCCTCGGGTATTGACGCGCATGCCTGACGCAGGATCTTCACGCTCTCGCGCATTTCGAGTATGCGGCAGTAGAACCGGTCGAAGCTGTCGCCGACCGTCCCCTCGAAGCCGCGCCCGACCACCACGTCGAAATCGAATTGCGAATAGATCGAGTACGGCTCGTCGCGGCGGATGTCGAAATCGACGCCGCTCGCGCGCAGGTTCGGGCCCGCGAGGGCATAAGCGATCGCATGGTCGCGCGAAATCACCGCCACGTTCACAAGACGCTTCATGAAAATCTCGTTCGTCGTGATGAGGCGGTTGAATTCGTCGATCATGATCTCGAAGTGATCGAGCCAACGCAGGATGGTGTCGATGATCGCCGCGTCGATGTCGCGCGACACGCCGCCGAAACGCAGATAGTTGTAGGTCAGGCGCGCGCCGCAGATGCGCTCCATGATGTCGTTGATCTTCTCGCGTTCGCGGATCCAGTGGACGAAGGGCGTGAACGCGCCGAGGTCCATCGCGATCGTGCCGGTGGCGATCAGGTGGCTCGCGATGCGGTTGAGTTCCGACGCGATGACGCGACAGGATTCGCCGCGCGGCGGGACCTCGACCCCCGCGAGCTTTTCGACCGCGAGCGCCCACGCGTGGTTGCCGAAGATCGCGCCGAGATAATCGATGCGGTCGGTGTACGGCATCGTGCCCAGATACGCGTTCATCTCGGCGAGCTTCTCGATGCCCCGATGCAGATAGCCCACGTCGGGGATCACCCGTCGCAGAATCTCGCCGTCGGTTTCGAGCAGGAAGTTGAGCACGCCGTGCGTGGCGGGGTGGTGCGGCCCCATGTTGAGGCGCATGAACCCGACCACTTCGTCGGTCTTCTGCACGTGCATGGCGGGCTGGACGGTCGGGTGGTTCGCCGTCTGTTCGCGGGTGACCGTTTCGCCCACGTCCCGTGACGTCGGAATGCCGTGATAGACCTCGGGGCGTACATAGTTCTTGCGCAGCGGATGGCCGACCCAATCCTCGGGCATGAAGAGCCGTTTGGGATTCGGGTGACCCGTGAATTCGACGCCGAGCAGGTCGAGGATCTCCCGCTCATGCCATTCGGCCGCCGGCCAGATCGCGTGAACCGAGTCGGCGACAGGCCGATCGTGATCGAGCCGAACCTTGACCGTCAGGCCGTGCCGCGCGTCCATCGAGTACAGGTGATAGACCATTTCGAACGCGTCTTTTCGATCCACGCCGGTCAAGTTTCGCAGCGTGTCGAAACGCAGTTCCGGTTCGTCGCGCAAAAACGTCGCCGCGCGCGCCAGTTGCCCGACGGGAATCTCGACGAATGGGTCGAGCGTTTCCGTCCTCAGGACCGCTGTTTGCGGGCCGAAGGCGGCGTCCAGACGTTCGAGGATTTCCGGGGGATTCATGACGACGTCACGCCCCGCGCATCTTGTCGGCCCAATGCTCGGACTTCATTTTCGCCTGCAAATGAATGATGGCGTCGGTGAGCGCCTCGGGACGCGGCGGGCATCCGGGAATGTACAGATCGACGGGGACGATCTTGTCCGCGCCGCAAACGACCGAATAGGACCGCTGGAAGAGTCCACCGCAGTTGGCGCAGCTTCCCATTGCGATGACGTATTTCGGGTCGGCCATTTGCGCCCAGAGCAACCGGACGCGGTCGGCCATTTTGTAGGTCAGCGTGCCGGCGACGATCAGCAGGTCCGACTGGCGGGGGCTTGCCCGGAACACCGCACCGAAGCGGTCGAGGTCCGTCCGCGGCCCGCCGGTCTGCATCAGTTCAATGCCGCAGCACGCCGTGGCGAACAGCAGGTACCAGATCGACGACTTGCGGAACCAGTTGACCGCGTCGTCGAGACGCGTGGCGATCGCGCCGGGCATCATCGTGGCGTTGATGAAGCCACCCTCGCCGG
Source organism: Deltaproteobacteria bacterium (assembly GCA_020845895.1). Classification (NCBI taxonomy): domain Bacteria; kingdom Pseudomonadati; phylum Myxococcota; class Myxococcia; species Deltaproteobacteria bacterium. Next base: position 10,070 of record JADLEX010000143.1, read on the forward strand.
CGTCGGCTTCGCCGGTCGCGACCGTCGGTTCGATGTTCGGGGACTCATCGGTCATCCATGATCCTCCGGCGATTGGATTTCGCGAACCCAATCGAGATGCCCCTTCGCCCAAACGAAAACGAGAGCCGCGATCAGCACGGCGAGAAAGAGCGTGACTTCGACGATCGCGGTGAACGCACGGCCTTCCTCGATCCATCGACGCACGACGGCGGCGACGGGGAACGTGAGCGCAATTTCCACATCGAAGACGATGAAGACGAGCGCCATGACGTAAAAGCGCGGATTGAAGTTGAACCACGCGCCGCCGATGGGCCGCTCGCCGCATTCGTACACGAGGGATTTTTGCGCGTCGGGCAGGTTCGGTCGGACGAAGCGTCCGACGAACAGCGCGCCGAACACGAAAAGAACAGCGACGACGAGGAAGACCAAAACGGTCGCGAACTCGAAAAGCACGAAACACGCCCCATTCAAAACACCGATCGGTCTCGAGAGACCGACCGGTTTGGGAAAAAACGTCCCAAGCAGTGTTCGCAGTTTCCACCGGATGCCGGTTTTTCGACGTGACCAACATCACGGATTTGGATTTTCTCAGGTTAGATTACTCACAATAAAAGATCAAGATGTCCATTTCGTGCTATGAACCGACGGTTCACCTTCCCTGAGGATGCGGCGATCCGACCCGAAAACGAACGCCCCGGCAGGGCCTGGACCCACCGGGGCGTCGCGAATGTTTCGCGTTCGTGTTTTACGGCGTTCCGGGTGCGCCGGGCATGCCGCCTTCCGGCGCGCCCGGGCCGCCCGGCATCATCGGCATGGCGGGCGGCGGAGCGGAGAGCGATTCGTTGTACTTGACCTCGGCCCCCGCACGAAGCCCGGTCACGAACTTTTCGATCTGCTCCTGCTCGCTCGACCGCGAAAGATGTTCGCGGATCTGATCCTTCACCTGATCGAAGTTCGAGTTCGCGAGTTCGGGTCGCTCATCGAAGAACTTCTTGACCGCCGCATCGTCGGGCGGCGGCAGCTTGGGCTGCGACGCGATGTGGTTCTTCACATACTCGGCGTAGATCAGGTGCTTGGAGAGTTCACGGACCTTCTCCTGGATCTCCGGCTTGTTCGCGAATCCGTCGCTGTTCGCCTTGGCATACACGAGTTCGACCGCGACGAGATTGTCCACGAGAGTCTTACGTCCCTCGGGCGACGCGAGCTGCGCGACCATGAACGGCGGCATCTGCGCAATCATCTCGTCAACGCGCTTGTTCGAAATCGGCTTGCCGTTCACCCACGCGGCGATCTCGCTGTCGGGCAATTTCTCGTCGGACGCGGAAGCCGCGGGCGCTGAGTCCGAAGCCCCGGGCGCGCCGGGGGCCGTGGGCTGGCAACCCGCCGCCAGCAGGAACGAAGACAGAACGAATCCCCACGCCATCAATGCGACCAGACGTTTCATCACGGAATCCTTGGGCTGGTGTTGCGCCGCCGACCGCTGTTGCGCCGTCGAAAGGCGCGTCAACCTATCCGCAATCCTTCGCCGTGTCAAAGAGGATTCGTTGAGGAATTCGTGCGTGGGAAACCATCGAAAACGACAACGGGCCTCGCGACGAATTCGCCGCGAGGCCCGGGATTTCCGGCCGGTTGGTCAGTGCGCCGCGGTCGGCGGCACGGGCGCCTCGAGCGCCGTGCTCAGCGCATCCTCGATGTTGCTGATGAAGTGGAACTCGAGCCCCTCGCGCAGGTTCTCGGCCACCTCCACCAGATCTTTGCGATTCTTCTCGGGCAGCAGGATGCGTTTGATGCCGGCGCGCTTGGCGGCGAGGATCTTTTCCTTGATGCCGCCGACCTGCAGGACCTGTCCGCGCAGCGTCACCTCGCCGGTCATGGCCACGTCGGGGCTGACCTTGCGTCCGGTCAGCAGCGAGGCGAGCGCCGCCACCAGCGTGATGCCCGCCGAGGGACCGTCCTTGGGGATGGCGCCGCTCGGGATATGAATGTGCAGGTCGACCTTCTCGAAGATCTCCGGGTCGATGTCGAACTCCGTGGCCTTGCTACGGATATACGACAACGCGGCCCGTGCGGATTCCTGCATCACCTCACCGAGCTTTCCGGTCAGGATCAGATTGCCCTTGCCGCGCATCATCGTCGTCTCGATGAAGAGGATGTCGCCGCCGGCCGGCGTCCAGGCCATCCCCGTTGCGACGCCCGCCTGACTGGTGCGCTCCGCCACTTCCTGAAAATACTGCTCCGGTCCCAGGAATTCCTCGACCAATTCGACCCCGACCACGATCCGCTCGGCGTCGCCGCCCGCGATCGTGCGCGCCGCCGCCCGGCAGATGCCCGCGATATTTCGCTTGAGCTGCCGGACTCCGGCCTCGCGCGTGTAGTGATCGACGATCATCCCGAGACCTTCGTCCGTGATCTCGAGCTGCTCGGGCTTGATGCCATGATTGTCGAGCTCTTCCTTGATGAGATGCGAGCGCGCGATGATCATCTTCTCCTGGCTCGTGTAGCCGGGGATCTCGATGATCTCGAGGCGGTCACGCAGGGCGATGGGGATCGTGTCGGCGCGGTTCGCGGTGCCGATGAACAGTACCTGGGACAGGTCGTAGGGGATCTGCATGTAGTTGTCGGAGAAGGTGTTGTTCTGCTCGGGGTCGAGCACTTCGAGCAGCGCCGACGACGGATCACCGCGAAAATCGGCGCCCAGCTTGTCGAGCTCGTCGAGCACGAACACGGGGTTTCGCACGCCGACTTTTTTCAATCCCTGCAGGATGCGGCCCGGCATCGAACCGATGTACGTGCGTCGGTGGCCGCGAATCTCGGCTTCGTCGTGCAGACCGCCGAGGCTCATGCGATAGAACTTGCGTCCCATGGCCTTGGCGATACTGGCGCCCAGCGACGTCTTGCCGACGCCCGGAGGGCCGACCAGGCACAGGATCGGGCCCTTGATCTCGGGCTTGAGCTTGCGCACGGCGAGGAATTCCAGAATGCGCTTCTTGACCTTCTCGAGACCGTAGGAATCCTCGTCGAGGATTTCCTGCGCCAGTTGAATCTCGATCTTGTCCTCGGTGGTTTTGCTCCACGGCAAATCGAGGATCCATTCCAGATACGTCAGCGACACCGTGTGCTCGGGGCTCGACGGCGGAATGCGCTGGAGACGTTTGATCTCGCGGTCCGCGGCCTCCTTGGCTTCCGTCGGCAGATTCGCGTCCTCGACGCGCTTTTTGAGTTCGTCGACGTCGCTCTCCGGGCTGTCGTCGTCGCCCAGCTCCTTGCGGATCGCGTCCATCTGCTTGCGCAGGTAGTATTCCTTCTGGTTTTTGTCGAGCTCCGTGCGGATCTCGTCGTCGATGCGCTTCTTGACCTTGATGAGCTCGAGCTCGTTGTGCAGCAGGCGTCCCACGCGCCGGCACCGGGCCTTGATGTCCATCGTCTGGAGAATCGTGATCTTCTCCTCGATGGGCACGTTCATGTTCGCCGCGATCAGGTCGCACAGCGGCCCGATGTCCTGGATCTCGGTGACGAACTGCTTGGCCTCGGCGGGGATATTCGGACTGTTCTGGATGACTTCGAGCGCGAGTTCCTTCGTCTTCTTCGAAAGCGCTTCGATCTCGGCGTCATCGGCCTTCTGCTCTTCGGGATACTCGACGTCCACGCGCATGTGCGGCGTGATCGAGGTGAACCGAAGCAGCTTCACGCGCGAGATGCCCTGCAGGAGCACCGTCTTGGTGCCCGACTCGCGCTCCTTCATCACCTTCAGAACCTTGGCGAGCGTTCCGTAGGGATGCAGGTCGCTGCCCACGGGCACTTCGACGTCGGGATCGATCTGCGTGAAAATGGCGATGAGACTGTTGTCCTCCATCGCCGCTTCGACTGCGGAGAGCGAGAACTTGCGTCCCACGGCCATCGGCGCGATCGAGTTGGGGAATAGTACCGCGTTGCGAAGGGGAAGAACCGGCAGATTCGTCGGTTGATCGGCATTTCCGAACATCGTCAAAACATCTCTCGCGGACGAAAAAAGACCGGCCGCGACGCTGCTTTCCTACATTAACCACGTTACCCGCCCGTGTCACCATCAAAGTGCGTTTTTTCACGACAAGCATGCGACGGCGCAGGTTTCGGACGCAGTGCGAATAACGCGGGACGCCAAATGGATTTTTTGTGCGAAAAGTGCCTCGCGGACGGCCTCGAGCTGACCGCGATCCTTTACTTCGCCGTGGGCCTTGCCTAACATTCGCCGCCATGAGCACGATGGCCCGAGATCGAACCTGGTTCAAGGTGCAGGACGACGTTCTGGCGCGCATCCGCCAGACGCTTCCGCCCGAGCGCGTCCGCGAGCTTCAAAAGCTTCGCCCGTGGCGGCATTTCCTCACCGTCGCGCGACAATTCACGCAGATGTTCGCGTGCGGATACGTCTGCTGGGTGTCCGAAAATCCGTTCATCTGGGTTCCGGCGGCGGCGCTTCAGGGATTCACGGCGCTGGGTTTCATCATCCTGCTGCACGAGCAGCTTCATAACGTCATCTTCACCAAGCCGCACCCGCGCCTGTCGCGCGCGCTCGCCCTCATCTACTCCTGGCCGAGCGCCATCTCGGCGACGCAGTTCACCCGATGGCACCTGGATCACCACGGCAACCTCGGCCACGAGGTCGACGATCCCAAGCGCGGCAACCTGTCGCCGAAAACGAATGCGCGCTGGTTGAAGGCGCTGTACTTCACGGTCGCACTGGTGGGGATTTACGCCCGCGCCGCCGGGGCCGAGAACAAGCGCTACGACGAGGCGCTGCGCGCGAAGATTCGTCGGGAGCGGATGACCAACTTCGGCCTGCACATCGCGCTCGCCGTGGTCATCGGCCTCGTGGGTGGGTGGTACACGCTCGCGCGGGTCCACCTGATCCCCATGATGGTGTTCTTCCCGATCGCCTTCATCGTCAATCGGCTCGGGCAGCACTACTGGATCGACGAGACGGACCCCGCCAAGTGGGGTACGCGCGTGGACGGAAACCCGATCATCCACTACCTGTTCCTGTGGTCGAACTTCCACATCGAGCACCACTATTATCCGCTCGTCCCGATGTACAATTTGCGCCGCCTGAATCTGGAACTGCGTCCGTTTTTCAACGAGATCGGCTGGCCGAATCGCACCTACCGCGAACTCCTTTGGGGTTGGGTCGTCGAGAATCGCAAGTCCCACACGAACTGGGATGCCGCCCCGACCACGCATGCCTGATTTTTCCGCGACTCGAACACGTTTTCTCGCCGCTGCCGTGATGTCGTTAGTTCTCGCGTTCGTCGCGGCACCGCGTCTCGCGCATGCCGAGTGGTTGTCCGCGGGCGGCGTTAAGGCGGGCGTCGTCATGGCGGGCGCGGCGGAGTTCGACATCACGCCGCGCATCAAGAGCTTCGTCGATCGAAACGGCAACGGCCGGCACGACATGGGCGATCCCACGCAGCCCTTCGACTTGGGCGAACCGGTGCTCGAATTCGAGGATGGACCGATTTACGTCGGCAACGGCTCCGGGCTCGCGACGCACGTACACGGCCCGCTCAAGGTCGGCGCGCTCGTCGTCGAAGACCCCCGCACGGGAGTTCGCATCGCGCTCGTGTCCACCGATCTCTACATGGTGTTGCAAGCCGACACCGACGCGATCCGCAAACTCGTCGGTGCGACCGCGGACATCGACTTCATCCTGCTCGGTTCCACGCACACGCACATGGGTCCCGACACGATCGGTCTCATGGGTCTGTCCGACGTGAAACCCGTCGACTTCCCCAAGATCCTGTGGGGCGAGATGGAGGCGAAGAGCGGCGTCAACCACGTGTGGTTCGACTGGATGATGCGACAGACCGCCCGCGCCATCGAGCAGGCGGCGTTCACAATGATGCCGGCGACCGTCCGCGTATCGCGCACCAAGTTTTCGTTCGGCATGACCGACGAGCGCGAACCGCACATCATCGACGACGATCTCATGACGCTCGCCGTGGACGCCCTCGACGGCAAACCGATCGCCACGGTGGTTCAGGGCACCTGCCACCCCGAGTCCATTCTGCTCAACGGCGATCCGCGCTACACGTTGCTCGAACCGGCGTCCGTCCCCGAGGAAGCGAAGAAGGCATGGGGGCACATCATCACGCCGGGTTTCCCCGGATGGGTTCGCAAGACGATCCGCGACCGGCGCGGGGGCACGCCGTTGTATTTTTCCGGCGCGCTCGGCGGAATGATCACCAACATCACGTCGAAGATCTGGGACCCCGAACAACATCCGGAATACCCGACCACCGCCGACCCGAAGACCGTTCCCGACTCCGTCAAGGTCTCGCCAGACATGCGCTTCGAGGTGATTCAGGGCCGCGAAATGGCGAAAGCCGCCTTGGCGTCGCTCGAAAACGCAAAACCCGCGAGTACGGCGGATGTGTCCTTCGACCGGGAGACGATCCTCGTTCCATTGGAAAACCCGCTGTTTCGCCTGACCGGTGGGCTCGGCATCATGGGCCACACGCCTTCGATGCTCTACGACGACGAGGGCAAACCCGACCCCCGCACGAAACGCGGACTCAAGGGCATGGTTTTCACGGGCGTGGAGATCCCCAAGGGCGCGAACATGAAGACCGAGGTCAGCGTCGTAAACATCGGCCCGGCGCAGTTTCTCGCGATGCCGGGGGAACTGTTTGGCGAACTTTCCGTCGCGCTGCCGGACGACTTCGTCACGAACGAAGAACGATACTTTCCGAAAGACCGGAAGAAGCACGCGCACGGCGAGGCGCTGCGGTTTCAATTCCCGCCGCTGAAAAAACAGGCCACACGGCCCTACCCCTTCATCGTGTGCCTGGCCGGAAACGACCTCGGCTACATCATCCCGGAAGTGGACTTCAAACCGCCGCACGAGATCCCCGTTCCGCCGCTCGCGTTTTGGTGGATCAGTCTCGATGCCAGCGCCAGCGCGCATTACGAGGAATCGATGACCGCCGGCAGCAAACTCGAGGAGCGGATCATCGGCGGACTTACGCGGCTCCTGAACCGCCAGAGGCATTACGATTCGGCGGACTGATCGACGAGGGCGATATTTTGTGATCAACCACGCCAAACCGAATGCCGGCGCTTGCCGGTTTTCGTTCGCGTGGGTACAATTTTTCTATACGGGGGCATAAGGCCCCGATTTGATTTGCAATTCACTTGGAGTCGTGGAATGGCACCCATCCTCATCGGCGTCCTGATCGGATTCCTGCTCGGCGGTATCGCCGGCAACGCAACCTTCGGACCGCATGGCGCGGTCATCGGCTGCATCCTCGGCGGACTCGTCGGCGGCGGCATCATGACAACACTGGTCCGCGCCGCGAAAAAACTTGAAAAGCAGGGCGGCAAGATCGATTGAACGCGCCGGGGCGCGGACGCGCACCCCGAGCGATCGCGTCGCCGCCGTTGCGTCCCGCGGAAAAAATCACAAACATGCCGCCATGCGCAGAGGCTTCGTCTATCTGATTGCGGCGGTCGTCGCACTGGTGTTGCTGTCGATTTGGCTTGGCGACGACTCGTCGCCCCCGTTGCCTCCGCCTCCCTCGCCGCGATTCCACCCCGATGTGGCGCCCGAGCGGGTTTCTTCGGCGATCGCGATCCCCGACGAGCGGGCGAATTCTCCCGCTCCCCAGGAACCCCCGCCCCGCGCAACGCCCGCGCGCCAGTGGGCCAAGTCCGAGTCGTGTTCGCAGGAATTCTACGCCCCGGACGGCGCGCTCCTCGGCACGCGTTACGACGCGGCCTGCGACGGTTCGTGGGATTTCTGCACGAACTACGTTTACGACGGCGTCGGGAATTTGATCCGCGTGGAATCGGATCATGGATGCGACGGCGATATCGAGGAATGCACCCGTTCGACCTTCGACGCGTGGGGCAACGAAACTCGCACGCTCGTCGATCACGGATGCGACAACGACCGCGAGGAGACGCCGGACTGCATGACGCACGAGGTCAATGACGAAGGATTGCCGATCGCCACCACGGTCGACATCGGCTGCGACGGCGTGCCGGACGTTTGCACCCGGCTGACCTACGGCGACAACGCGCAAGTCGTTGCGCAAACCACCGACAAGGGTTGCGACGGCACGGACGACTCGTGCATGAACAAGAGCTACGACGCCGAGGGACGTCTAACCCGTACCACGACCGACGACGCCTGCGACGGAGCGCCGGACATGTGCGTGAACGACGAATTCGGAAAGGACGGCTCGTCCACATCGACCATCTTCAAGGGCGCGTGCGGCGACGAGAGTGCCAAGGTCCACACGATGACCGAAGGCGCTCCGGACGCCGAAGGAGTGGTGCGATCCTCAAACGAATATCCCGCGCCTGTTGGCGAGCCCTCCGGCAAACACTGACGTATTTCAGACGAACTTGACGCGCCCGCGCGCGAATCGCCATAATTTTTCTTTTTCGTGTGGGGTGTGCCATGAATCTGGTCTTTGTCTCACCGCATTTCCCGCCGCAGTACCACCTGTTCTGCGTCGCGGCGCGGCGGCGGGGTATCAACGTGGTGGGTGTCGGCGATGCGCCGTTCGAGTCGTTGCGCGCGGAGCTGGCTGCGGCGCTCGCGGAGTACGTCTACGTCTCCGACATGAACGACGACGACGCGATGATCCGCGCAATGGGCTACATGACGTCCCGCCACGGCAAGATCGACCGGATCGATTCCCTCAACGAACACTGGCTGGAGGTCGAGGCGCGCCTGCGCGAAAACTTCAACGTCTTCGGACAGAAGCCTGCCGACACCGCGCGAAACCGCAGCAAGTCGGCGATGCGCGAGGTCTTCCGCGCCGCGGGCGTGCCCTGCACCGAGGGGACCGCGTTCACCACCGCGGCTCAGGCGACGGTTTTCGCGAAGCAGCACGGCTATCCGCTCGTCATCAAGCCCGACACGGGCGTGGGCGCGGCGAAGACGTACAAAGTGCGCAACGCGGCAGAACTCGACGCCGCGCTCGCCGACAACCTCGACGGCTACGTCATCGAGAAATTTGCGACGGGCAAGCTCGGCAGCTTCGACGGACTGGTCGATCGCGACGGGCGCATCGTGATTTGCATCTCGAACATCTACAGCTCGGGCATCATGGAGATCGTGAACGAGCGTCGCCCCCTGCACTATTACACGCGCCGCGAGATCCCCGCGAAACTGGAAGACTACGGAAAACGCGTGATCGCCGCGTTCGGCATCCGCGAGCGGTTCTTTCACATCGAGTTTTTCGAGACCGACGACGACTTCGTCGCGCTCGAGGTCAACGTGCGTCCGCCGGGCGGATTCACGACCGACATGATGAACTACGCCATTGAAGGCGACATCTATGACCTGTGGGCACGCGTCTTGTCGGAAGGCACGATTCCCGATTTCACGTACGAACGACGTTATCATGTCATGTACGTGGGGCGTCGGCGCGGCGCACCGCATCGGTTCATCGCCGAAGAGATCCGCGTCGCGCTCGGCGACCGGTTCATTCTCTACCGGGAGATGCCCGACGCGTTTGCGGGCGCGATGGGAGACGAGATGTTTCTGCTGCGCGATTCCTCGCTCGAACCCTTGCTCGAAGCCGAGCGGATGATTCAGGAGACGGCCCCCTAGCGTCGTCGCCACGCGGGCGCCGCGCCGGGTCCTTCGCCCACCTCGCGCCCGATCGCCCGGATCCGGGCGACGAGTTGCGCGTTGAAATCGACCGGGTCCTCGGAAATGCACGATTTCGCCGGATAGATCTCGTAGAGACTGCGATAACGAAACGGCGTCAGATTCGGCATGACGATATTGGCGCCGCGCGCAAGGCCGAGTTCGCGACCCTGCTCCGGTGCGAGCGTGGCGAGCGCCGTAGTGCTGGGGATGTTGGCATCCGGGCATGCGAGGCGCGCGAGTGCCACGACCTTGCACGTCATCTCTTTCGTCGCGGGGACCTGCTCGCCGACGGGCAGCGACGCGATCTCGCCTCGGCCCATCGGCGTGGCCGGATGCGCGAGAAACGGGCCCACTCCGATCATGTCGAGGTCGAGTTCGCGGAACGTCATCACGTCGTCGGCGAGACTGGCGTACGACTGGCCGGGAATGCCCACCATCACACCGCCGCCGATCTCGAAACCCATCCTTCTCAGCTCCCGAAGCCTCTGGACACGATCGCCGGCGACATGCACGCGACCCGGGTGGATCCTCGCGAACAGCGCGCGATCGGACGTCTCGAAACGCAAAAGATAACGGTCCGCGCCCGCGTTTTTCCATGCGAGGATTTCGTCGTCGTCTCGTTCGCCCAGCGAAAGCGTCACGGCGAGGCCCGTTTCGCTTTTCACTCGCCGGATCAAATCGCACACGCTGTCCCGGGTCCAACCCGGGTCTTCTCCTGCCTGCACAACCAGCGTGCCGTATCCGCGACGCACCGCTTCGTGAGCGCATTCGAGGACTTCCGACATGGTGAGCCGGTATCGGACGAGTTCACGATGGCCCGCGCGGATACCGCAGTATAGACACTGACGCACGCAGTGATTCGAGATTTCCACAAGTCCCCGCAGATGCACGGCGTCGCCGACGTGCTCGCGCCGCATCTCGTCGGCCGCGATCCACAACTCCTCCAGCCGGATCGGGTCGCCTTCGCAAAGCCACGCCTCGATCGACGACCGGTCGGAGAAGTCGATGGGTAGACCCGGCTCACGCATGCGCCGGACTCCTTCCGGCGAAGAACGCCGAACGCGCGCCGGGAAACGGCTCCAGGGCTCGCTCGAAAACGCCGAGGCTGAACGCGATGGCGAGTCCGTAGTTCGTGATCGGTACGCCCGCCGAGCGAGCCCGCCAAATGCGGGAGAGCATCTCGCGGCGATTGAGCATGCACGCGCCGCAATGGATGACGAGCCGATACGGCGAAAGATCGCCCGGGAAGTCGCGTCCCTGCACGGTCTCGAATTCGAGTTTGCCGCCGACGTACTGCGTCAGCCAGCGCGGAAGTTTCACGCGGCCGATGTCCTCGCCGATGGGATGGTGCGTGCACGCCTCGCACACGAGCACGCGATCGCCGACGCGCAGCCGATCGATCGCCGCCGCGCCCTCGATCTGCGTGGTCAGGTCGCCCTTCGCTCGCGCAAAAAGGATCGAAAAGCTCGTCATCGGCGTGCCGGCCGGCGTGTCGCCCGCGACCTTGAGAAACGCCTGCGAATCGGTGACGACGAGCTTCGGCGGCTCGCGTAGTTTCGCGAGCGCGGTGCGCAGTTCGCGCTCCTTGACGACGAGCGCCATCGCGTCACCATCGAGCAGATCGCGGATCGACTGGACCTGCGGCAGGATCAACCGTCCGCGCGGCGCTTCCTTGTCGATCGGAACGACCAGCACCGCGACCTCACCCGGACCGACGAGGTCGGACAGAATCGCCGGTGGATCGACGAAGTCCGCGGGCGCGGCGTCGAGAATCGCCTGCCGAAGCGGCCCAAACCCGTCGCCGCGCGTAGCCGACGTGATTGCGACGCGTGCGCCGCCCGCGCGAAGTCGCTCGACCAGCGATTCATTCGGCGCGGCGAGATCGCATTTGCTGAACACGACGACGATCGGCGCTCCGCGATTCGCAAGTTCGTCGCGCAGCGCCTCCTCGAACGCGCCCCACACGCCGTCGGTGACGATCAGGCCGAGATCCGTACGCTCGAAGACGCGCCGCGTGCGTTTCGCGCGTTCTTCGCCCAGCGATCCCTCGTCGTCGATACCCGCCGTGTCGATGAAGAGCACCGGGCCGAGCGGCAGCAGTTCCATCGGCTTTTCGACGGGATCGGTCGTCGTTCCCGCGATCGGCGACACGAGCGAGACATCCTGACGGGTGATCGCATTGAGCAGACTCGATTTGCCGACATTGCGCCGCCCGAAAATCCCGATGTGCAGGCGAAGGCTTTTCGGCGCGGTCGTCACGGGATCACTCCGCCCGGCGCGCCGAGCCGGCAGACGGACTCGGGCGAAATGAGCGCGTCGTACTCGGCATCGGTCATCAACGCGCGCTCGCGCACAATCTCCCGTACCGACACGCCCCGCGAGGTCGCGGCGGCGGCGATGTCGCTCGCGGCCTCATACCCGATGCTCGCGACCAAGGCCGTCGCGCAGGCGACCGAGCCCTCGACATGCGCCCGGCAAACGTCCTCGCGCGCAACGATCCCGCGCACGCACCGCGTCGCCAGTGCGTGGGCGGCGTGCGTGAGCAGATCGATCGTTTCGAGCAGCGCGTCCGCGACGAGCGGCAAAAATGCGTTGAGTTCCAGATTCCCGGCGGCGCAGGCATGCGTCACCGCCGCATCGTTCGCGATCGCTCGCATCGCCGCGACTGCGACCGCCTCGGGAATCACCGGGTTGATCTTTCCCGGCATGATCGACGAACCGGCCTGCATCGGCGGGAGCGTGATCTCCCCCAACCCGGCGGCCGGACCCGACGACATCAACCGCAGGTCGTTCGCAATCTTCAGCAGATTCGTCGCACAGGCTTTGAGGATGCCCGAGACCTCGACAAAGGCGTCGGCGTTCTGCGTCGCCTCGACCAGGTTCTCCGCGCGGGCCAGGCCGAAACCCGTGATCTCGCGCAGCTCATCGGTCGCGCGAAAGATGAACGCGCGCGGTGCGGCGATGCCCGTACCGATCGCCGTTCCGCCGAGGTTCACGACGCGGAGACGCTCCTCGCACTTCGACACGCGCCAGCGGTCACGGTTGAACGCCTCCGCGTACGCGCCCATTTCGCGGCCAAGCGTCGTGAGCACGGCGTCCTGCAACTGCGTGCGGCCCACCTTCACGACGTGGGCGAAGCGTTTCTCCGCGTCCTGAAACGACTCCTGCAAATCGACCAGCGCGCGTTCGAGCGCGCGCAGCCGGTCGATCGCCGCGACGCGCAGCGCCGTCGGATAGGTGTCGTTGGTCGATTGATGCAGGTTCACGTCGTTCGTCGGGCTGACGCGACCGTAGTCGGCCAAGGATCTGCCGAGAATTTGCAGGGCGCGATTGGCGATCACCTCGTTCACGTTCATGTTCGTGCTGGTGCCCGCACCGCCCTGCAGCGCGTCCACGACGATCCACGCGTCGAGCTCGCCGGCCGCCATCTCCCCGCACGCCCGCCCGATCGCGTCGGCTTTTTCGGTGTCGTCGCCCCATGCGCTGAGACGGCGATTTGTTTGCGCGCACGCGAGCTTCACCTGCCCGTAGGCGTGGATGAGCGCGGGATGCACCGGTCGATTCGCGATCGGAAAATTCTCCAGCGCCCGCAACGTGTGGATGCCCCACAGCGCGTCCGCCGGAACATCACGTTCGCCCAGCAGATCCCGTTCTTTTCGCGTCGCGCCCATGTTTCGCCTAGCAGAAGACGTCGCGCTTGCCGTCACGAACCTTTTGCATCATGTGCACGGCGGCGTTTCGCGGCTTCGGGTCCATGTGTTCGAGCGCGGCGGCGATGGTTGCTTCGCCCGCCGCGCGACATTCGTCGGATGCGTAATCCGTCAGGTATTCAACAAAAGTCGAGAGTGCATTGGGATCGCAGTGGTGCTTGATCTCGCCGGGTTTCGCGAGATCCATGAAATCAGCGCCGGTGCGCCCGAGCCGGTAGCACGCCGTGCAGAACGACGGAATGAATCCGAGATTCGCGAGGTCGCGCACGACCTCGTCGAGCGTGCGGTGATCGCCGAGCTGAAACTGCTCGGCGCACTCGTCCTCCGATGCGTATCCGCCCGGATTAGTTCGGCTGCCCGCCGAAATCTGCGAAACGCCGAGCGCGAAGGTTTCGCGCCGAATCTCGGCGGTCTCGCGCGTGGACATGATGAGACCCGTGTACGGAACCGCGAGACGCAGGATGGCGACGATCTTTCGGAAGTCCGCATCGCTGACGGGCATGGGCGGATGCTCGGCGATATCGGCTCCGGTCGCGGGTTCCAGACGCGGTACGCTGATCGTGTGCGGCCCGACTCCGAAGCGCGCTTCGAGATGGCGGATGTGCTGCAGGAGCGCGAGCAGTTCGAATCGCCAGTCGGCGAGCCCGAACAGCACGCCGATGCCGACATCGTCGATGCCGGCCGTCATTGCGCGGTCCATGGCCGTGATGCGCCAGTCGTAGTCGCGCTTGCGGCCCGCCGCGTGGACGCGGGCGTAGGTCTCGCGGTGATAGGTTTCCTGAAAGAGCTGATAGGTGCCGATCCCCGAGCCGTGGAGCTGCGCGAACTCGCCGATCGTCAGCGGCGCGATGTTTACATTGATTCGGCGGATCTCCCCCCGCCCACTCTTCGTCGCGTAGATCGTCGCGATCGAGTCGAGAACGTATTGAAATCCCTGCTTCGGATACGACTCGCCCGCGACGAGCAGCACGCGCTTGTGCCCGTCGTCGATGAGCGCACGGACTTCCGCGGCGATCTCCTCCTGCGTCAGCGCGCGCCGGGCGAGCGACTTGTTGCGCACGCGAAACCCGCAGTAAAGGCAGTCGTTGGAACATAGGTTGGAGACGTAGAGCGGCGCGAACATCACGATGCGCCGACCGTAGATCGTCTCCTTGACCTCGCGGGCCGCCGCAAACAACTCGCCGACCAGCTCCGGATCGCTGATCGCGGCCAGCACGGCAATGTCCGCGGCGTCGAGACCCTTCATCAGTCGGGCTTTGGCGATCACCTCGCGCACACGAGACGCGTCGCGGGAGGACGCCTCTTTCAGGGTGTTCCAGATCATCTGTTCGTCGATGGGAACCTCGAACGGCGAGGTAGCTTCATTCGCGGACATCGAAAGACCTCAATTCGCCCCGGTGGGCTCCGCCCGCTCGGCGGGTTCGCGCGGCAGCACGACCGTAAACGTCGAGCCCTTCCCCGGTTCGCTCGATACGCGGACCGAGCCCTGATGCAGCGCGACGAGACGCTTCACGAGCGACAACCCCAGCCCCGTTCCCGGGACCTTGGCGGTAAATTTGTTGGAGACCCGATAGAACTCCTCGAAAATCTTGGCCTGCTCCTCGGCGCTCATGCCGATGCCGGTATCGCGGATCGCGACGACCACCTCGCCCGCGCGCCCTTCGCCGCGCACGCTCGCGCGGCCCCCTTCGGGGGTGTACTTCACCGCGTTGTCGATCAGGTTGTTGAAAACCGAAAACAGCGCCTCGCGGTCGGCCAGAATCGGCGGCGATCCGGCGAGCGCCTCGATATCGAGTTCGAGATCGATCCGCCGCTCCGCCGCGCGGTCGCGGCAGGCGTCGAGCGCATCGCGCACCACGCCGGAGATATCGGTTGGAACGCGGCGGATCGCGAAGTGGCCCGTCTCCATCGCGGACAGGTTCATGAGTTCGTTGACCAGCACGCGCAGGGTCTTCGCGCGGTCGCGGCACCTCGTGAGGACATCCGTTTTCTTCGTCTCGTCTACGTTTGCGGCGCCGGACAGCAAAATGTTCAGGTAGCCTTCGATGACGCCGAGCGGCCGCTTCACCTCGTGAGCGACCATCGAAACGAACATCGACTTGGCGGTTTCGAGTTTCTTCATCTCGGTGATGTCGGCCAGAATCGCCACCGCGCCTGTCGCCCCGCGCCCTTCCTCCAGCACCGGACTGACGGTGACCAGAAACGTCCCCGCCTCGACGCGGAGTTCGCGCGTGACGACGTGCGGCAGGTCGCCACCCTCTGCGGCGTCGCGCAGCCACTCGGCCAGCGCATCACAGCCGAGCGCCTCCGTTCGGATCGGCGGTTCGGCTCCGGAAATTGACGGAAGAGCCTGCGTCGCCGCGGCATTCCACATGACGACCTGCCCCTCGCGGTTGGCGACAATCACGCCGTCGGACAGGCACTGCAAAATCGTGCGGGACTTGCCGCGCTCCGAAGCGACCTCGAGCAGGCGATCCTCGCGCTCCTGACGCAGCCGTCGCGCCTCGATGCGCAGTTGACGCTTTTCGAGCATGTTGCGAAGGGGCAGCAGCAACTCGCCGGGCGTAAAGGGTTTGGGAATGTAGCCGTCGGCGCCGCGCTGCGTCGCCTCGACCGCCGTTTCGATGGTCGCATAAGCGGTCATGACCAGCAGAACCATGTCCTCGTCGCGGGCGCGAAGCGCCTCGATCAGCTCGACGCCGCCCATGCGCGGCATTTTGAGATCGACGACCGCCGCGTCGTAATCGCGCCGCGCATCGTAGCGTTCGAGTCCGTCCAGTCCGTCGCACGCGGTTTCCGCCTCGAAGCCTTCCGCCTGCAGGATCTTCCGGCAGCCCTCGCGCAAGCCGACTTCGTCATCCACGACCAGAATTCGCGGCACGACCGTCATGACGCGCCCCCCGCCGGTGTCGCCGCGCCCAGCAACTCGCGCACCTTGGCGAGCAACGCGTCGTGATCCGCCGGTTTGTCGAAGTAGGCGTTGACGGCCATGGCGGCGAGATCGGCCTCGGACTTCGGCCGGAAGTCGAACCCCGGTCGCGCCGCGACCGCGGTCACGAGAATTACGGGGATTCCGGACGTGGCGGGGTCGCTCTTGAGTGCCCGGGCCAGCGAGAACCCGGAGTCGAGATGACCCATCATGAGGTCGGTGACGATGAGGTCCGGTCGAGCGGCCGACATCGCCGCGATCGCCTTCTCGGGGTCGTCGAAAGTCCGTACGGCGTAGCCACCCGACGTCAGGACGACTTCGTGGATCTCCAGCACATCGTGGTCGTCGTCAACGACGAAGATGAGCGGTTTCTTCATGTTCACGGCATCTCCTCTAGTTCACCAAGCCGACGGCTTGCTCGATGGTCGTGCCCTCGACCGGCAGCGTGATGCGAAACGTCGTGCCGCGTCCGACGGCGCTGTCCACGGTGATGTCGCCCGAGTGCATCTTCACGACGCCGTAGGCGATCGCGAGACCGAGCCCCGTCCCTTTCCCCATCGCCTTCGTCGTGAAAAACGGCTCGAATATCTTGGAGAGATTCTCCGTCGGGATGCCGCAGCCCGTGTCCTGCACCTCGATCCGCACCGAGCGGCCGTTCGCCGCCGCGCGCATCGTGACCGATCCACCCCGCGCAGTCGCATCGACGGCGTTCTGCACGAGGTTGACGAGCATCTGCTTCACCTGCGCCACGTCGAGGCATACCGGCCCGAGATCGGGTTCGACCTCGGATCGTAGTTCGATGCCCGCTTCGCTCGCCGCCGGGGACTCGATCGAGATAATGTCCTCGATCACCTCGCGCAGGTCGGCGCGGGACTTCGAGACGCGGGACTGGCGCGCGAAGTCGAGCAGTCCGCGCACGATCGTCTTGCAGCGCGTGGCCTCGCGAACGATCATCTCCAGGTCTTCTTTCGCGCCGGTATTCTGTTCGAGTTGTTTGAGCAGCACGTGCGAGTAGAGCAGGATGCTGCCCAGCGGGTTGTTGATTTCGTGCGCCACGCCGGCCGAAAGCTGCCCCATCGACGCGAGTTTTTCCGTCTGCACCAGCCGCTCCTGCGCGTCGGCGAGTTCCATGTACGTGCTTTGCAGCCGCACGCACGTCGCCTCGAGTTCCTCGATCAGGTACGGCAGGCACATTTCGGCCTCGGCGAGACCCTGACAAACGGCAATCGCCTTGTCGCGGCATGTCGGATATCCGCACGCCCCGCAGTTGAGGTGATCCTCGGGCTTCGTCTTGCGCATGGCCTCGAGGGCGGCCTGGATCTCCTCCGCCGACGGCTGCGCCAGTTGGATCTCCTCGTGGTGATAGGTGCGTTCCGTGGAAATCCGATGGACGCGCTGCAAGGCGCGCTCCGCCTCTTCCGGGCTCACGTACGCGCGGCGTTCCTTGACGTACTCGGCCAGAATCTGCTTGCGCGCATAAACGCTGAGATCACCGGGCATCGCCGGACCGCTGACGCACCCCTCGCAGAACAGGACGTCGAGAAAACGCGCCTGATGGCGACCCGCGGCGAGCTCCTCGACCGCCGAGATCACGCGCTCCTTGCCGTCCACGCACAGGATGTTGTCCTGCAAAACGTCGTTGGGAAGTCCCGCCGTTCGCAGCAGACCACCCGACAACGCGAACGCGCGGCCGACGATGCACGGCGGGCTGTCGAAGGTGCTCTTCTCCAGATCCTGGGCGCGCAGACCGTCCTCGTCGATCATGTTTTTCAGTTCGACGAAGGTGAGCACCTCGTCGATCTCGCCCGCGATTTCCTCATCTCGGATCTCGCTCTTTTTCGCTACGCACGGTCCGATGAACACGACGCGCGCGCGCGCGCCGAACTTCGCGCGGATCACTCGTGCGGTCGCCACCATCGGCGATACCGCGGGCGCGAGCGCGCTGACGAGATTGGGGACGTATTTTCGCACGTACGAGACGACCGCCGGACACGCCGTGGAGATCACCGCCTCGCGGTCGCCGTTCAGCACCTGCTCGTACAACTCGCGATACGAGCGGCTGACCATCTCCGCGCCGAACGCGGCCTCCCAGACCTGCGTGAAGCCGAGACGGCGAATCGCGGTGACGACGCGCCCGGGGGTCATCTGGTCAAACGCCTCCGGGTACGAGGGCATGTAACACCACGAATAGACGTGGTGCATCGGGACCGCCGTGTCGAACGCCGCGGGGAATGACGGCGCGACGACGGCGAAGACCGGTTCCGATCCCGCGAGCAGCGCCCGCACCGCCTCGACACTGCTCTCAATCTGCTTCGCCCGTTGGCCGCAGACCTTGACGCAGTTGCCGCACGCGATGCAGCGGTCGGCGAGCACCTTGGCCTGGCCGTACTCGACCTTGATCGCCTTGGCGGGGCATTCGCGCACGCAGCTGTAGCAGCGGCGGCAGCGCTCGGGGATCGTCGTGATGATCGAATTCATCGCACAACCAAGGTTTCATCGGGCCGGGCCCAAATCGGCCCGGCACCACGCGCATGAGAGTATGCCACATCACGCGAAACGGGAACGTCCCGTGGCTCACCACTCGGGTCGAATCCCGCCGCGCGACGCCTCTTCTCACCCATGTTTCCGTCGTTTTTCATCCTGACCTTCGCGCGGAGCCGAACGCCTCACCACGAACGGCGTCCGGCTCCGCCACCGATATTTCCTAAACGCTCGTCCGCGTCACGTACTTCGTGTGCAGCAGCTCATGGGACCGATGTCCCAGGGGCTTCTCCAGAAATTCCTTGTAGAGTTTCGCGACGTCGGGGTTTTCGTGCGACTTGCGCAGGCGCTTTCCCTCGTCTTCGCGATAGATCGCCGCGATTCGCGCGAGGCGCACCGAGTCGTCGGTGAAGCGGGGTTGCCCGCCGCCGCCGATGCACCCGCCGGGGCAGGTCATCACTTCGATGAAGTGATACGACTTCTTTCCGGACTTCACCGCCTCGATCACGTCGCGCGCGTTGTGCAGTCCATGCGCGACCGCGACCTTGAGTTCCGCGCCTTCCAGAAAACTCCACTCGGGTTTGACGCTGGTCACGGGAATCGACGCCTCCTTGACGCCTTCGAGCCCGGCGACCGGTCTCACGTGCAGGTTGTCGCCCGGCATCTCTCGCCCCGTGACGATCTCGTACGCGGTGCGCAGCGCCGCTTCCATGACGCCGCCCGTGTTGGCGAAGATGTCCGCCGCTCCGCTGGAGACGCCGAGCGGATTGTCCATCTCGCTGTCCGGCAGCGACACGAAGTCGATCCCGGCCTCGCGGATCATGCGGATCAGTTCGCGCGTCGTGAGCACCACGTCCACGTCGCGCGCGCCGCTGGCCGCCATCTCCGGCCGCTGCGCCTCGAATTTCTTCGCGGTGCACGGCATGATCGACACGACGAACATCTCCTCGGCCTTCTTGCCGACGCGGTCCGCGTAGTAGGTCTTCGCGACCGCACCGAACATCTGCTGCGGCGACTTGCACGTCGAGATATTGGGCAGGATCTCGGGATAGAAGTGCTCGGCGAACTTGATCCAGCCCGGCGAGCAGCTCGTGAACATCGGCAGCGCCACGTCGCCCTTGTCCACCAGCGCCGTTTTCAGCCGGGTCAGCAGCTCGGTGCCCTCTTCCAGAATCGTCAGGTCGGCCGTGAAGTTGGTGTCGAAGACCGCCGCGAAACCCAATCGACGCAGCGCGGTCACCATCTTGCCCGTGACCAGCGTTCCCGGCGGCAGGCCGAAGCCCTCGCCCAGCGCCGCGCGAATGGCGGGCGCCGTCTGCACGACGACGTGCTTCGTCGGATCGGAGAGGGCAGCGAAGACCTCGTCGATCTGATCGCGCTCACAGATCGCGCCCACCGGGCAGACCGCCGCGCACTGGCCGCACTGCACGCACACGACCTCGGACAGGTTCGCGCCGAACGCCGGGCCGATAATCGTGTCGAAACCGCGCTCTTGCGGGAACAGCGCGCCCACGCCCTGCGTCTCGTTGCACACGGTGACGCAGCGGCGGCATTTGATGCACTTGCCCGTCTCGCGCACGAGCGCGGGCGTGGATTCGTCGAATACCGAGTGCGGCTTCGCGCCCGCGTAGCGAACCTCGCGCACACCCATTTCATAGGCGAGGCGCTGCAATTCGCAGTCGTCGGCGCGCAGACACGTACGGCAATCGCCCTCGTGCTCGGAGAGCAGCAGTTCCACCACGGTGCGCCGCGCGAGTCGCACCCGCGCGGTATTCGTTTTCACCTTCATCCCCGGTGTCGCCGGCATCGAGCACGACGCGGCGAGCCCGCGCGCGCCCTCGACTTCGACCAGGCAGACGCGGCACGCGCCCATGCCGGGATGGCCTTCGAGATGACACAGCGTCGGCACCCGCACGCCCGCCGCGCGGCACGCGTCCAGGACGGACGCGCCCTCGGGGACGGCGACGGGAACCTCGTTGATCGTCAGATTCAGCATCTTTTCGGTCCTCCTCAGGCGCAGCGGAAGTCGCAGCGCAGGCAGCGCCGGGCTTCCCGCAGGGCCTCGGTCTCGGTCCAGGGTTGTTCGACTTCGCGGAAGTTGTGCATACGCAGTTCGGCCGGCAGCGTCCGGATCGGCGCCCGCGGAACCAGAATCGGGTCCGCGTCGGGATCGAACGCCGTGTCCACCTGCGTGCGGAGGCGCCAGAAGGCGTTCTCCTTCCCGGTGAACATGCGATCGATGCCCACCGCCGCACGTTCGCCTCCGCCGACCGCCTCGGCGACCGACGAGGGTCCGACGACCGCGTCGCCGCCCGAGAACAGCCACGGAATTGTGGTTCGGCCCGTGATCGGGTCCGCGACGATGAAGTGGTTGTCGCGCAGGCGCAATTCGCCGTTCACGCCGAGGAACGACGGATCGAGCGTCTGCCCCACGGCGGCGATCACGAGGTCGCCTTCGATCACGAACTCGCCGCCGGGTGTCGCCACCGGGCGTCGTCGCCCGCTGCGGTCGAACGCGCCGAGCGACATCTGCTGCGCGCGCACGCCGCACACGCGGCCGTTCTGCGTGAGAACTTCGACCGGCGCGACGAGGAACTTCATCCGCACACCCTCGCGCTCGGCTTCCTCGACCTCCTCGGCATACGCCGGCATCTCCTCGCGGGTGCGTCGGTACAGGAGCGTCACGTTCTGCGCGCCCAAGCGCACCGCCGTGCGCGCCGCGTCCACCGCGGCGTTGCCGCCGCCGATGACGAGCACGCGCTCGCCCTTGGCCGCCGTTCCGCGCAGGTTGTACTCGCGCAGGTAATCGAGCGCCTCCACAATGCCCTCGGCCTCGTCGCCGGGCACGCCGAGCCGCTGGCCCGAGGGCGCGCCGACGCCGAGAAACACCGCCTCATAACCCTGGCCACGCAGGTCGGGCAGCGTGAAGTCGCGTCCCAACCGCTGGCTGTAACGCAGTTCGACGCCGATCCGTTCGATCATCGAGACCTCGCGGTCCACGATCTCGCGCGGCAGACGGTACGCCGGAATGGCCTGCACGAGCATGCCGCCCGCGCGGGGTTCGGATTCGAAGATCGTCGGGCGGTAACCGAGCCGCGCGAGGAAGTATCCGCACGCGAGACCCGACGGACCCGCGCCGACGATGGCGACCTTGCGCTTCGCCGCTTCGTCGTTGATGCGGATCTCCGGCAATTGCCACGTGGTCTCCTGATCGGCCATGAAGCGCTTGAGGCCACGGATGCCGACCGATTCGTCGAGCCCCGAGCGGCGGCACTTGTCTTCGCATGCGTGGAAGCACACCCGGGCGCACACGGCGGCCAGCGGGTTGTTTTCGCGGTGCACGCGCATGGCCTCGGCGTAGCGCGCCTCGCCGATCAGCGAGACGTAGCCGGGCACGTACACGCCCGCGGGACACGCGGTCATGCACGGGGCGCGTGTGAGATCGGCGCAAACGCCCGCGGGACACTTTTTGTCACGGATATGCGCGATGTACTCGTCGCGGAAATGACGCAGCGTCGAGAGCACCGGGTTCGGCGCGGTTTGGCCGAGGCCGCAGAGCGACGTCTCGCGGATCTGCTGACCGAGCTCCATCAGCTTGTCGAGGTCGGCCATCTCGCCCTTGCCCTCGGTGATGCGCGTGACGATCTCGAGCATGCGTTTGGTTCCGACGCGGCACGGCGTGCATTTGCCGCACGACTCTTCCTGCACGAATTCCAGGAAGAACCGCGCGACGTCGACCATGCACGAGTCTTCGTCCATGACGATCAGACCACCCGACCCCATGATCGCGCCGAGTTCCTGCAACGATTCGTAGTCCACCGGCACGTTGAGGTGCTCGCGCGGGATGCATCCGCCGGACGGCCCGCCCATCTGCGCAGCCTTGAACTTCTTGCCGCCCGGGATTCCCCCGCCGACGTCGTAGAGCAATTCGCCGAGGCTCATGCCGATCGGCACCTCGACGAGACCGGTGTTGTTGATGGCCCCCGCGAGCGCGAACACCTTGGTGCCCTTGCTCTTCTCGGTGCCCATCGACGCGTACCAATCCGCGCCCTTGGTCAGGATCATCGGCACGTTGGCGAAGGTCTCGACGTTGTTGAGACACGACGGCTTGCCCCACAGACCCTTGTGCGCGGGATACGGCGGACGCGGCCGCGGCTCGCCGCGCTTGCCCTCGATCGAGGTCATGAGCGCCGTCTCTTCGCCGCACACGAACGCGCCCGAACCCATGCGGATTTCGAGATCGAAGTCGAAACCGCTGCCGAAGACGTTGGTCCCCAGCAGACCCATTTCGCGCGCCTGGCCCATGGCATGCTGCAGGCGCTCGACCGCGAGCGGGTACTCCGCGCGCACGTACACGAACCCATGCCGCGCGCCGATCGCGTACCCGGCGATCATCATGCCTTCGATGATGGAGTGCGGATCGCCTTCGAGCACGCTGCGATCCATGAACGCGCCCGGGTCGCCCTCGTCCGCGTTGCACAGAATGTACTTCTCGTCTCCGGCCGACTTGCGGGTGAGCTCCCACTTCAGACCGGCCGGGAATCCCGCGCCGCCGCGCCCGCGCAGCCCGGAGCGTTTGACCTCGTCGATCACCTGCTCGGGAGTCATCTCGGTGAGCGCGCGCGCCGCGCCCATGTACCCTTCGCGAGCGATGTATTCCTCGATCTTCAGCGGGTCGATCACGCCGCAGTTGCGCAGCACGACCTTGACCTGCCGGCGGAAGAACGTGATGTCGCCCATCTCGCGCTCGGGTTCGTGCGTCTTGCGATCCTGATGCACGAGCCGCTCCACCACGCGACCTTTGAGCAGATGCTCCTCGACGATGTGTTTGGCGTCCTCGGGCTTGACGTTCTGGTAGAATGTGCCCTCGGGGTAGATGACCATCACCGGGCCAACGGCGCAGGGGCCCAGGCACCCGGTTTCGATGACCTTGACCTCTTCGGACAGGTCGAACGCGGCAACGGCCTCGCGCATTGCGGCGCTGACTTCGAGCGCACCGCACGCAATGCAGCCGCCGCCCGCGCAGACCAGACAGTGACTTCTCACGGATTTCGGCATTTTCATGTCCCCCTACGCCTGGACCAGGAATTTGGCGACCGGCTGGCCGTGCACAACATGGCTGCTCACGATCTCGTGCACCCGAAAGCGGTCCAGACGCCCGTAGGTGAACTCGTGGCCGTCCTTGTCCCGAACCGTGAACATCGGCTCCTGATCGCAAAGGCCCAGGCATCCCGATTGACGGACCGTCACGTTGTCCACGTGTTCGGTCTCGAGTTCGTCCATGAGTTTCGCGAGCACGTCCCGCGCGCCCGCGGCGATTCCGCAGGTCCCCATGTGGACGGTGACCTGCATCTCCTTGGTGCCCGCACGCAGTTCCAGATCGCGCTTCGCCGCCTCGCGAAGGCGTTTGAGATCCTCGGGATTCGTCACGCGCTGGCCCATGGCTGACCTCCTTCCGCCTGCTCGGCCTGCCGCCGCGTCGGTTCGCCGCGGAAGCGGGCGAGGATCTCGCCGATGCGTCCCGGCTTCACCCGGTGCAGGACCTCCTGATCGATCATGATGGCGGGCGCGAGTCCGCACGCGCCGAAACACCGGGCGATCTCGAGCGAAAATCGGCGGTTGTCCGTCGTCTGCCCGACGTCGATGCCGAGCTTGGCCTTGAGCGCGTCGAGCACGCCCTTGCCGCCGCGCACGTAGCAGGCCGTTCCGAGGCACACGCGCACAAGGTGCTCGCCGCGTGGAACGGTGGAGAAGAACGAGTAGAACCCCACGACGCCCGCGACCTCGCTGTACGGTTTCTTGAGCGCGAGCGCGATGCGGCGCAGCGCCGATTCGGGCAGATACCCGAACAGCCCCTGCGCGATCTGCAGGACCGGGATCAAGGCTCCCGGTTTGTCCCGATAGTCGGCCAATACCGCGTCGAGTCGGGCAAGAAGCTCGGTCTCGGTCGCGGTCTCGCCGCAGGAACAGGAGTGAACGGTTTCGATCATCGAGGACCTCCCAAAATACGTCCAAAACTCCAGGGCAAAACACCGTGCGCCGACGGCCTCCGAATCCGTCCCCGGACGTTCCGAAACGGGATTCGTGTGCCGGCGGCATGTCCGAAATTCCACGTCATGACCGCATCCCCACACTGGCGAGGGCGATCTTCACTTCCTGCGAAACCTTGCGGGCGACGGTCAGACCGGCCGCCCCGCGTTGGCGGGCGTCGTCCAGATCCTTCACGCGCACCTCGCGTTCGGCTCCTTCGACGAGGAAACGAAGCTGGAGATCCAGATCGGGATTGGTGCATACGACGGACGAAAACGTCGTCGGCAAATCGCCGAGCGGCGCGCGATCGATGTGCGAAAGCTGCATCACGACATCGACGCAAACCCCTCCCAGCGACGACTGTTCAAGCTTCAGGTGACCGCCCGCGCGCTCCGCGGCCCCCGCGAACAGCGCCAGTCCCAGACCGACCCTTTTGCCGGGCTTGGTCGTGTAAAAGGGATCGAGCGCCTGCTCGGGAGTGACCCCGAGGCCCGCGCCGTTGTCCTCGATGCGAACTTCGAGCAGATCCCGCGACGGCGACTCGTTCACCGTCACGCGCACGACCGAGGCGCGGGCGTTGATGCTGTTCTCGATCAGATCGAGGATGTGCAGGGCGATCTCAACCAATTCTCCACCCCCGCCCGCCTTCGCCGTGAAGCGCCCCGAGCAGTTCCGCAAAAACCGGCACCTCGAGCGTCCAGACGGTCCGCGCATCGCCGATTTCGTCGAGGCTGTGCGCGTCCGATGCCGTCACGATGGGCTTCCCCGGCTTCTGGAGATCAGCGGCCCTCCCGTGCTTGGCGCCCGCCGCGGAAACTTCGATCGCATCGAACTCCACGTCTTCGGGCCAGATCCCCAGCTGGCTGAGCACGGAAAACGAGCGCCGGTCGGCATGGGCCGCGATGGCGATGCCTTCGTTCGCCCGTATGAGGCCCACCGCGTGGCCGAGCGACAGGGCGCACGCCGACTCGTACGCCGAGTCCGGACGCTCGACGACCGATCCGAGCGCGTCCACGACCTCGGGCGGTCGCAGCGCCCCGCGCAGGCCGCTTCGCGCCGGCAGCGTCGCGCGAACGACCGCCGCCACCGCGTCGGCCGCGGCGTCGTCGCCGAACCAGCCGAGCACGTGCACTTCCTCGACGGTCGTGATCTCGATCCCCGCGATCACGATCAGATCCCCCGCCGCCGACTCTCGAACCGCGCCGATATTCGCCGTCGCGTTGTGATCGCAGATCGCGATCATCGCGACCCCGCGCGCGAGCGCCGCCTCGACGATCGCCGGCGGGCGCATCGCCGCGTCCGCGCAGGGCGACAGCACGGTGTGGATATGCAGATCGGCGGCGAAGTCCTTCACGCGCGTCGTCCCCGAATGCCGAGTTCGTAGAGCCGTCCGACGAGGTCGAACGCGGGCTCGTTCGCGAGCCACAGAGGCACGCCCTCGGCGCTCGCGCGTTCGATCACATCGGCATCCGGACGACGCCCGCCCGCGAGAATCACCCCCGCGAGACCGGCGTGCAGCGCCACGGCCACCATGTTCAGGTGCGCCTGGATCGTCACGAGCACGCCGCCTTCGGGCGCGTGCGCGAGCACGTCGGACAGCAGATCCGAAACATAGCCGTACCCGATGTCCCGCTCCGCCTCGACCGCGAGCCGGGGCGTGAGGCATTCGAGCTTCAGCGTGGTCGCCAATTCCGCGAGTGTCATGACTTCACCTCTCGATAGGGGCACTGCCCGGCCGGCGCGCGGCCCAGCACGATGTCCTCTGCGTACGTGGAACAATCCGGCGCGCCGCATTGCGCGCAATCGCGACCCGGCAGGATCTTCGTCGTCCGGTCGATCTCGGCGAATTTGCGCATGGCAACCGCCATGTCGGGGTCGAGACGCAGCGCGGCGCGCGGCGCGACCGGCGATTCACGCCGCACGGCCTTCGCATCGTTCGATATGTCGCCGTTGGGGCGCCGTGATGCTCTGCGCGACGAGATCCATGGGTTCTCGGCGAGAAGCGGCGAGCCGCGGCAGCCGCCGTCGCACAGATAGAGTTCGAGCACGCGGCACGGATCGAGACGTCCGTCTTCCAGTCGATCCAGAATTTCGAGGACGTGCCGGGCGCCCCATGCGACGAAGACGCCGTCGCGGCCCCGGTCCGTCCCGGCTTCGCCGTCTTCGCCCGCATTCCCCGCTTTCGGCATCGCGGGACGGACTTTCCGGATCACCTCGTCGATGGCGACGCAAGCGATGAGCCCCGTGGGATCGGCGTTTTGCGCGGCGGCGCGCTGCGCCGGGCACATCACCGCGACGAGCGAACCCGCGCCCGCC
Organism: Deltaproteobacteria bacterium; assembly: GCA_020845895.1. NCBI lineage: Bacteria > Pseudomonadati > Myxococcota > Myxococcia > Deltaproteobacteria bacterium. Next base: position 37,173 of record JADLEX010000143.1, read on the forward strand.
TCGAACGCCGCGGCTTCGATCGGCGACCGGAATGGAGACAGGTTTGCGACGAGCGAGGGGAAGCGCGTCGCGACGAGATCGGCGATCGCCGAACACTGGGCGGAGATCACCGGCGCGTTTTCGGAAGCGGCCTCCCGCTCCGCATCGCGAAGCGTTTCAGTCCAGCCGTCGGTCCACATCGCGCGCGCGGCGAACGATGACGACACCGCGTCGTCGATTCCGCAATGCTCCGCGCAACGCCCGAACTGCGTGCGCAGTTCCGCCGGCAGCACGGCGATGCGGCCATCCGCGGCGACCGGCTCGCCGACCTCGACCTCGATCGCCTTCGGTCGGCACGCGCGAACGCACTCGGCGCAATCGACGCACAGGTGCGCGAGCACGCTCGGGCTACCGTCGCGAACGCGCATGGCGGTCGTCGGGCACGCGATCACGCAGGCCATGCACGAGGTGCACCGCTCAGCACGCAGGCGCAGATGATGGCGGAAGTACCCTTCGGGCGACGTGGGTGAAACACGAATCGCAAAACGCAGCCGGGTCCCCTGCCCGATGCGCGTGTCGAGTTGGAATGTGTCGCTCATGCGGCGGATGTTCGGCAGCCCCAAGCCCGCGCCGAATCCGAGTTGACGCGCCTTTTCGGGCGCGGTGGACCACCCTTCCGTGAGCGCGCGGGAAACGTCGGGGATCCCGGGGCCTTCGTCCGAGATCTCGACCGTGATGCGGTCGGCGTCGATGGCCGCGTCCATCCGACCGCATCGGGCATGGATGATGACGTTCATCTCGGCCTCGTACGTCGCGATCACGGCCCGACGTACGGCGGAGGGATCGGCGCCCGAACGTTGCAGCAGAGCCTTGAGCCGTCGCGACGCCTCGCCGCCGTGCTCGAAGTCTCCGCCACCGATCGGGACCGACAGGGCGTTCACGCCGCTTCTCCTCCGAGGACGGTTTCCACGAGTGGAGTCAGCCGTTTCGCGGCATCGGCGGGCGCCAGAGAAGACCGCGCAACAATCATCCCCGCAGCCCGAGCCGCGTCGATCAATCGGCTGTCGGTTACGAGCGTTCCGAGAACGCATAGCGCGGGCGAGTCGAGCAGTTCGGCGAGACGAACCAGATGCGGGCCGGAGAGCCGCGTGACGATCAATGCCCTCGGCGACGCCCATTGGAGCAGCTCGCTCATGCGGTCACCCACATAGACGATGTCGATGGGCAGATCGGCTTTTTCGGGACCGTCCTCGATGACCAATACGGCGTCGAGTACACGCAGGATTTCGCCCAGGGTCGTCGGCATGGCGCTCACCTCCGGTTCGGACATGAGCAAACCCCGTGCCCTCGCGACCGATCGAGCGTACCGAAAATTTTCCCGATGAATTACGGGGTTATGCACGCGGTCGTCGATCAGAGCCGGAACGCCGCGAGAAGGTGCGTGCACAAGTCTCCCGTGGGTGAACGGCGCACGAAGCTTCCGGAGATCGGTGTGTTCTTGTCCTGTTTTCGCGGGCTTTGTTCGGGGTTGGCGATGCATCTCACGGCGACGGCGCTTGATCCACGGGCGGGCTTGTGTTAGCGGAGTTGCGATTTGATTTTTTCCTTGCCGATGGAGTGCTGTTGAATTCCCTGAAGTCCGATTCGGAAGCTCGCGGAGGCTGGCTCGGCTTTCTCTCCGGCAACCAACTCGCGATCTACACGCTGATCGCCATCGGCGTCCTCGCGCTCGTCGGAACGATCCTGCCCCAGCGCGGTCCCGGGCTTTCCGAAGAGCAGTTTCAGGCGCTCGCGAATGCGCCTGGAGTGAAGGGGCTGGCACACCAGATCGGTTTCTATGACATCTTTCACAGCGTGTGGTTTTACGCGCTCATCATGATCCTGTGCGTCAATCTCGTGTTGTGTACGACGTTCAACTTCAAGCGCGTGTACCGCACCAGCGGCGCCAAGCACGCCGTCGTGGGTCCGGGGCTCTTCGATCAACTCGACGAACTGCGCCGCTTCAAGTCGCGTAGCGTCAAGGCAGAGTCCGTCGAGGCCGCCGTTCGGCCGCAGATCAAGACCGACAACAACGGCCAGTGGTTCTACCGAGAATCGGGGACATCGCACCGCTACGGCGCAATCGTCACGCACATCTCCATCATTCTGATGGCCGTCGGCGCGGTCTATGGCAGTCTCGTCGGCATCGACGGTTCGATGCTCGTCGCGGAGAAGGATACGAACAACACGATCGAATTGCGTCGTGGGGGCGAGATCAAGCTGCCGTTTACGGTTCGCTGCAACGACTTCGAGGTCGAATACTACGAGGGCGGCCGTCAACCCAAGACATTCCGATCGGAATTGACGTTTATCCCCGCCGCCGGCGCGCCGGTCGACACGAAGATCGAGGTCAACCAACCCGCCGCGTTTGGGGGATATCGGTTTTTCCAATCGTCCTACGGCCAGACCCCGCCCAAGGTGCAGCTCGTCGCGACTCGACGCTCTGACGGGACGAAGCTCCCGTTGCGGCCCGCATCGCTGCGCCAGTGGGTCGATGTCGAGAACCACATTCACGTCGCGATCAAGGACGTCGATCCGAACAAGTTCAACGCGGGATTGGCCGCCCTGGTCGTCGAGGAAGACCACAAGACGCCGCCGAAGGAGTTCTGGATCTTCCGCGAAAACCCGACGTTCGACGATTCGCGTGCGGGCGATTACACGTATTCGCTCACGGCTTATGAGTCGGGCGGGTGGTATACGGGCCTTATGGTCACGCGTAATCCCGGTCTCGCCGTTTTCTGGCTCGGGTGCGCACTCGGCGGCGTGGGGCTTTTCCTCGCGTTTTTCGTGCCCCACAAGCGTCTTGTGGTGCACGTGCTCAATGATCAGATCACGGTCGGCTACAGCGATTCCCGCGCGGGCGACGTTCCCAAGCGCGAAGCCGATCGATGGGTCGAAGAACTCAAGGGTCGTACATCCTGACGTGTCGCGAAGGAGATCTGCCATGAAGTCCTGGAAAATCGTCCTGATGACCATCGCGGTCTGCGCACTGATCCTGTCGGTCGGCTGCAAGAGCGCATCCGAGACGCCGAAACCCGCGGACGACCCGCACGCCGGGCACGACCACGGCGACGGCAAGTCGGACCCGGATGGGAAAATGCCGGCGATGCCGCCGGAACATCCGCCGATGGACAAATCCATGGGCGGAGCCATGGGCGGCGCGATGGGCAAGCCCATGATGCCCGAGGGCGGCCACCAGATCGTGGTTCCCGACGACGTGAAGGCGAAGTTCAAGTCGGTCAAACTGAATTTCGGAAAAAAGGGCGAGCAACCGACCGCCGTCGAGGCCAAGGTCGGCGAGGAAACCAAGCTCGGCGATTCGGGTCTGACCGTGTTCGTCGAAGCGTTCCTGCCCGCGTTCTACATGGACTCCACGCGCATTTCGTCCATCTCGACCGAACTGACGAATCCGGCCGTTCGGGTCGCCATCAAGGAAAAAGGACAAGAGATCCACAAAGGCTGGCTGTTTGCGAAGATGCCGACCGTTCACCCCTTCGAGCACGCGACGTACACCTTGACCCTCGTCGAGGGCGTGGCCGATCCCAACGCTCCCAAATCCGCCGCGCCGCCGGCGCCCGAAGCGCCCGCTCCGGCAGCGCCGACCGCACCGCCGACCGCACCGCCCGCCACGAACGGCTGAGGAAACATCGAGATGGGGAACTTCATCCGTTCCATGATGGACGCGCTGGCGTCCGGGTCCGCCGAAGGCGTTTCGATCGGGTTTTTCGATCTGTCGTTCCTGATCTTCGTGATCTCGACGATCGGCTACCTGCTCTATTTGATGAAACGCACCAACGGCCCGTGGATCGTCGGCTTCGGAGCGCTCGCCGTCGGATGCGTCACCATGACGGTCGCGTTGATCGTGCGCTGGATCGCCGCGGGCATCGATCATCCGCCCTGGACCAATCTGTATGAGTCGCTCGTCTTCTTCTCCTGGGGCATGGTCGTCTCGTACGGCGTGATGGAGATGAAGTATCGCGTCAAGATCGTCGGCGCGTTCGTCGTGCCGCTGGTCATGATCGCAATGGGCATGGCGTCGCTGTCCGGCAACAAGGAAATCACGCCGCTCATGCCCGCGCTGAAAAGCGTGTGGCTTCACTTCCACGTCTTCGGCGCGGCCATTTCGTATTCGCTGTTCATCGTCGCGTTCGCGTTCGCGGTGCTCTACCTCTACCGCGACAATCTGGCCCTGCCCTTCTTTCACGCCGCGTCGTCGGTGGCGAACATTCTCGCCCTCGTCGCCGTGACCAAGGGACAGGTCTTCATGATGCGCTACCCGCTCACGAAGTCCGTCTTCATGAACGGCAAGTGGTATAAGGACATGGTGCCCGGATCGGACCCGCCGATTTGGATCGACATGGAACTCCCCGGGCTCGGCGCATTCGCGTTTGTCGTGTTTGTGCTCTTCGCGGTGTCCGCCGCGATCGCGTTCGCCAAGCGCGACGACGCGACCGATAAGGGCAAGCGTTTCGTCTTCGCGGCCCACCTGTTTCCGACGATCCTGCTGACGATCGTCGTCGGTCAGATCCTGTATCAGTCGGGACGCTTTCCCGACTTCACGATCAGCAACAACGTTTACTCCTTCGCACTGGTCGCCACGACATGGTTTTTCTCGCTGACCGTGCTGATTCTGCACTCCGCGAAATCGGCCATCGTCGAGCACCTGCCGAAGCCCAAGGACCTCGACAACATCGCGTACAAGGCGATCATCGTCGCCTTTCCGTTGCTTTCCTTCGTCATCATCTCGGGCGCGATCTGGGCGAATAACGCCTGGGGACGTTACTGGGGCTGGGACCCCAAGGAGACGGCGTCGCTCGTGACGTGGGTCGTGTACCTGCTCTATCTGCACACGCGCGTCACCAAAGGCTGGGTTGGACGCAAGACGGCCTACATCGCCATCATCGGATTCGCGAGCGTGGTCTTCACCTACCTCGGCGTGAATCTTGTTCTGTCCGGCCTGCATTCCTACGCGACCGGCTGACAAACCCGCATCACACCAAATCGGGGACGGCCGCGGCCGTCCCCGATTCGTTTGCGCTCTCCGTTTCGATCAGAACTTGATCGCCACCTGCGTCTTGAAGTTGCGACCCGCTTCGAGCGGCCCCGAACCGTGGAACTTGTACTTGCGGTCGAACGCGTTCTCGACCGACGTCACGGTCTCGATCCAGTCGTTGACCGTGAGTCCGAGGCGGAAATGCCAGACCAGAAAGGCCGGCGTGCCGTCCTCGCCGATGCGCACGTCGTCCTTGTCGGCCTGCGAGAGGCGGTCCTGCTTCGACGCGGCCTCCATCGCCGTCTCGAACCACAGCGGGTCCGCGCCGAGCTTGAGCCAACCCGTGCCCAGCAGCGGCGGAATGCGGCGTAGCGGCTCCTCGTCGGTCTCGTTCTGACCGAATGTGTAGTGCGCCGTGCCGCCCAGCGCGATCAGGTCCTCGAGCACCACCAGTCGGCTCGATGCCTCCCATCCGTAGATGAACGCCTCGCCCACGTTCTCATTGTGGTTCACCACATCGCCGTTGATCTCGGTCGCGCCGTTGTAGTCCGTCGGCTTGCGCACGATCAGGTCGGTGATCTGCGAGTAGTAGCCGAACAGTGAAAAGAACGCGCGCTTGGCCGCGAGTCGATATCCGGCCTCGTACTGGATCATCTTCTCGGGTTCGATGTCGGAGTTGGGGATGTCATAGCGCCCGTCTTCGCTGCCCAGCTTCGACAGATCATCGATGCCCGGCGCGCGAAAACCCCGCGACGCGCCGAGGATGAAGTTGTGCGTATCCGCCGCCGTGAACATCGTGTGCGCGGCCCAGGTCACGTCGGTGATCGGTTCGTCCACCGTCACGTCGCCGAGCACCGGGTCCTCGAGATCGAAATCCGGTTGCATATAGCTGTAACGCACCCCCGGCACGAGCCGCCACCACGTCACGGGCGTGAATCGCGCCTCGAGGTACGCGGCTGACGTGGTGTACGTCGCGCCGTCAGGCAGTTGCGGGTCCTGCTCGGTCGTATCCCCGGTGACGAGGTCTTCAATCTCGCGCTCGCTGGAGACGTCGTCGCGATAGTATTCGCTTCCGAAGATGAATCGCGCCCATTTTCCCGTGGGCATTTCGATCTGCACGCCCGCGCCGACGGTATCGACGTGGTCGAGGTCCTTCGTCTCGAATGCGGGGTCCGCCGCATCGATTTTGCGGCGACCCTCAGTCTGCCGCTGGAACGAGCCCCAGAATTCGACGTGGTCCAGGTAGTCCGACAGATCGTTAAAGATGAGCTTGCTGTATCCGAGTCGTCGCTCCTGCGGGTCGTACTCGTTCTTGGGATTGCCGGGATCGTAGTTCGGAACTTGATTCATGTTCAGAAGCTGACCCGAGAACAGCCAGTCCACCTTGGGACCGATGTGAAAATCGAGGTTCGCCGCCACGTCGTCCTCGACATAACCGAATGGCGCTTGCAGGTGTTCGTCCTCGCCGCCGGGATCGATGTCGCCGAACGAGCGGGAGTTCGCCGACGCTGCGATTCCCATCACCTTGCCCGCGTTCATCGATGTGGACGCGTGCGAGAGCCGCTCGCTGTCGGCGGTCGAGAATCGGCCCATGATCCGGCCGTCGAGCCCGAATTTTTTCTCAAACTGGTCGCGTCGCACGGTGATGACGTTGATCGCGCCGCCCAGAGCATCGGACCCGTAAAGCACGGAACTCGGTCCGCGCACGACCTCGATCCGGTCCACGAACAGAGGATCGATCGTGTTGAGGTACTGGTTCGGGCCGCTGCGATACGTGGAATTGTTGAGCCGGATTCCGTCGACCAGGTAGAGCACCTGATTACCCATCAGGCCGCGGATGAACGGAGCGCCGCCGCCGAGGTTCGTGCGCTGCACCATCACGCCTTCCTCGAAACGCAGCGCCTCGGGGACCGTGCGGCTCATGCGATCGTAGATTTCCTCGCCGGTCACGACCGAGACGGCGCGCGGCGCGAGCGCGAACTCCTCGCCGCTGCGCGATGGCGTCACGAGCACCTCGGCGAGTTCGGTCGCGGGTGAATAGTCCATCGCCGGCGCGCCGTCGGGATCGGGCATTGCCGGCGGCGGCGACGCGGGCGAGAGCGTGGTCGCCGGGGGATCGGCCTCATCCTCCGCGAATGCGCCGAACGGAACGACAGTCAGGAACACCGCGAGGGCCCAACCAAGAAGTCGAATCCTATTCACGAAACACTCCGGGTAGCGGGTTGGTTTTGCACGGGCGAACTCGATCCTATCGAAGCCCAAACGGCTACGCAAGCGAGCCCCCCATGCCTTTGCGCGAGCGCGCGATGGCGGTCACTTTTTTCGCCGATGCCATCACGAACGGTTGACCGTCCCCGTCCGCGCGCTACGATAAGCCGTTCCGAAATGGGCTGTTTGTTCGTCTCACCCGTGACCCGTGGGAGGTTTGCATGGAAATCGTTGCCCTTTTGATCCAGCTCGCGATCCTGGCCTTTTTCGTCGTCGTCGGTTGGAAGATCTTCGTCAAGGCCGGCGAGCCCGGCTGGGCGGCGATCGTGCCGATCTACAACATCATCGTGTTCCTCAAGATCATCGGCAAGCCGGTGTGGTGGATCGTCCTGTTCCTCATCCCGATCGTCAATTTCGTCATCGCCATCATCGCGTCGATCGAGCTCGCCAAGTGCTTCGGCAAGAGCACGGGCTTCGGCGTCGGACTCGCGTTCCTCGGCTTCATCTTCGCGCCGATTCTGGCGTTCGGCGACGCGACCTATCAGGGCCCCGCGTCGGCATAACCGCTATTCATCCAAACGATCGCGAGGCGCCGGCATTCCCGGCGCCTCGTTTCGTTTTCGCCGGCGTAAACCGTCAGGGATTCGGATTCGCGGGCAACCCCGGCACCAGCTCCGATCCGTGGCGGATCTCGATGCTCGAACCCCCGAAATCGTCGCCCACCGGTTCGTAACGACCACCCAGGCACTGGCCCAGAAACGCGTCGGTCACCGCATAAAACGACATGCGGTTCTTCGGCTTGGCGAAGCCGTGCCCCTCGTCCGGATATAGCACGTACGTCACGCCGATGCCGTTTTTCGTCATCGAGTCGACAATCTGATCCGATTCGGCCTGCTTGACGCGCGGATCGTTCGCCCCCTGCGCGATCAGGAGCGGCTTGCGGATCTTATCCGCATGCGTGAGCGGTGAACGCGCGGTCAGCAGCGCGCGGCCCTCGGGCGTACGAGGATCGCCCACGCGGGTCGTGAACATATCCATCATCGGTTTCCAGTACGGCGGAATCGTCTCGATCAGCGTGATGAGGTTCGAGGGACCGACGATGTCCACGCCGCACGCGAAGACGTCGGGCGTGAAAGCCAGACCGACGAGCGTGGCGTAACCGCCGTAGCTGCCGCCCATGATCGCGATCCGGTCGGGCATGGCGATTTTGCCCTCGATCGCCCACCGGACCGAATCGATCACGTCGTCGTGCATTTTGCCCGCCCACTCGCCGTCGCCCGCGTTCAGAAACGCCTTGCCGAAGCCGGTCGAGCCTCGGAAGTTCACGTCGAGCACGGCGTAACCGCGATTCGCGAGCCACTGGTGCCACGGGTTGTAGCCCCACTCCTCGCGCGCCCAAGGTCCGCCGTGCACCGAAACGACCATAGGCACGGGCCGGTCGGGTCGGCCATCGCCGTCGGAGTCGGTCTCGCGCGGGAGTGACAGGTAGTTCACGAGTGTCAGGCCGTCGCGCGTCGTCACCTGCACGGGGTGCATGTGGACGAGCGGCAGGGACTCGAGGGCCTTGCGGTTGGCGAAGAGAAACCGAATCTCGCCCGAGTCGCGATCGAAGAGGTAGTAACGCACGGGCCCGTCGTCCGCGAGATCGACGACGATCCACCGCCGGTCGTCGAGCGTACCGTCGATCACTTCAATGTCGCCCGCAAGCTTGGCGCGCAGCCGCTGCATGTCCGGCCGGATGGACTCGTCGAGGATCGTCCACTCGGTGCGCTCGTACGTGGACGCCGCCGCCTGGATCGTCTTTTCCGTGGGATGCGCCATCACGCCGCTCACGTCGGCGCGCGCGTTTTCGTAGATCGTCTTCGCAGCGCCCGTCGCCAGATCCACGCTCGTGAGCGCGGCCGTGTTGCGCCCGCGGCTGTCGATCAGATAGATCGACGTGGCCGATTTGTCGAATCCGGAGATGCTGGTTGTCATCGAGTCTTCGCGTCCCACCGTCATGTACGGTTCAAACGCGCCGTCCTTCGCAATCAGGTAGTCCGTCCCGCCGTCCTCTCGCATCTTCACCGCGAAACGCACCCGGTAATCGTCATCCACCAAAAATCCCGCATAGCCGTCATTTCGCTGAATCAACTCGCGTGCGCCGATCGCGAGGTCGATCCGGTAGAGATCGTGAAACTCGGGATCGCGATCGTTGAGACCGACGACGATCGAGTCGGGATGCTTCGGACTCACCGCTTCGATTTGTGCCTGAACCTTGTCGAACGGTGTCAGATCGCGCGTTTCGTTCGTCGTCAGATCGACCGCGTAAACGCGCCAGTTCTCGTCGCCGCCCTGATCCTGCAGATACAGGATGCGGTCGCCGAGGTACGGCCAGAAGTACATGCGAATGCCGCGATCGCGATCCCGCGTCACCGGCTTGGCCGATAACGGCGCATCGGCGGGTCCCACCCAGACGTTGAGCACGCCGTCGACCGCGGCGAGGTAGCTGATCCGCGTGCCGTCGGGGCTGAGTTTGACGCCCGCAATGTCGGGATTTCCGAAAAAGGTCTCGCGCGCGATGAGCTGCGGAGCCAACGGCGCGATCTCGCTTTGCGACACCGGATTTTTTCCCGCCGAGCAGGCCGTTCCGAGCGCAAGAGCGAAAATCGCCAGGACAACGCAAGTCCAGGTCAACGAGCAAAATCGGGTTGGATGCACGGCCGATCCTTTCATGTTGAAGGTCGCGGGCCTCGGCCGCATGCCTACCACAACCGTCGCGGCCTGAGAACGCGAGTTTCCGCGGGTGATGCGGGACCGAACACAGGCAGGAGAACTTGTTCCGGTGGGATCGGTCGAGGGAAGGAGGGCCATTTGGGCTTCTGCCGCGACCGAACAAGCCTCAAATTCCTCAATACTTATGTATTTTCATATATTTTTATATTTTATGATTATTTTATTTTTCCGCAGTATCTCAATATCCCATGCATCTAGTGGATATTCATGTGTTTTTCTTCTTGATAAAGAAGTTCGTTCCGTCGTAGGATCATCCTGACGGCAAAAGGGTTATCGGCCCGATTGCCGGGGGACTTTAGGGTTTTCTTGAGGCGAGTTTCACGGGATCCAAAGGTTGCGGCGCAAAGCCGCAGCGAACGAGGGGAGGATCGAACATGCATCGTCTCGAAACTTGGTGGAAAGCCGGCTCCGCCCAGAAGAAGTTTGCGCTCGCGATCGCGCTGTTTTTCGCGTGCGAACTGCTCTTCATGGCCTTCGCCGACTTCCCCACCGCCGGTGAAGCGGTGGTCGACGCATCCAGCGAAGCTGTGATTCAGACTTCGGGCGTCGGCTGGACGGGCATTCTGCCCGCGTGGTTCATCAACCTGTTCGGCACGGAAGCCATCAACACCGCCGGGGTTGGCTGGACGGGCATTCTGCCTGCCTGGTTCATCAACCTGTTCGGCGCCGAGCCCATCACCACGGCCGGCGTCGGCTGGACGGGCATTCTGCCTGCCTGGTTCATCAACCTGTTCGGCATGGAGCCGATCACCACGGCCGGCGTCGGCTGGACGGGCATCCTGCCCGCGTGGTTCATCAATCTGTTCGGCGTCGAGCCCATCACCACGTCCGGCGTCGGCTGGACGGGCATCCTGCCCGCTTGGTTCATCAACCTGTTCGGCCCCGAACCCATCACCACGTCCGGTGTGGGGTGGACCGGGATCATCCCGATCTGGATCATCAACCTGTTCGGCTGATCCGACCGGCATCTGCGATCTCGACGGGGAATCCGCAACCGCGGGTTCCCCGTTTTCGTTTCCGCCCCGGGCACCCGGTTCCGGCCCGGCAAGGTGGTCGTACAAAAATTCCGCACGCCGCCCGCTGTAAGGCTTGCCCTTTTTCTCAGCTATTCTATGATAAGTGCCGTTCGCTCATGGATTTTTCCGAAAACCGACGACTCCGATCGGAGGATCCCATGCAGGCCCGAAGCCGTGTAGTCTGGACCGCCTGTTTCGCCTTGGTGCTAACCATGGCCATGGCGGGGTGCGCCGACAAGGAATATCCCGCGGAACTCACCGCGGCAAAGGCCGCCGTGGCCGACGCCAAAGCCGAAGGCGCTGCCGATTCGTGCCCGGACGAGTACGGTTCCGCCGAAGCCGCGCTGAAAAAGGCCGAGGCGCTGTACGACGAGGGTGAGGACGACGAGATGAAGGCCACCGCGCTGGAGTCGTCGAAACTCGCGCAGATCGCCGAGGACTGCGCCAGCGGCAAAAAGGCGACCGCGCCGAGTACGCTGCTCGAAGGCGAACTTCCCGAGGAACTCGCGAAGTATCAGGAATCGATCCTCTTCGATTTCAATTCCAACACGATTCGCCCATCCGAGGCCGCCAAGCTCAAGGGCATCGCGAACTTCATCAAGCAGCAGCAGGAAAATACGAAGTTTTGGGTGATCCTGACCTGCCACGCCGATCGCCCCGGCAGCCCGCAGGAGAACTTCTTCCTGAGCAAGCGGCGCGGCATTGTCGTGCGCAATTTCCTGATGGATCAGGGCGTCGATAAAGACCGCGTTCTCGTCCAGCCGATGGGCGAATACCTCGCCGCGTCGAAACAGGGCAAGGACAACATGAATCAGGACTTCCGAAAGGTCGTCTTCACGCTGTATCCGTACAAGGCGCTTCCCGGCCAGGTCGAGGGCAGCCCCTTCATCCCGGGTGCGTACAACTACTATTCCGGAGCCTTCAAGACCTCGAAGTAACCGAGCGGCGACGCCCTCGCCGACTTGTCCCCGTGAACCGGTCCACATAGAGTGTGGGCCGGTTTTCGTTTGGGCCGACCGCAAAATGCTCGTGTTGGGAATCGAATCCAGTTGCGACGACACCAGCGCCGCCGTCGTGGAAGACGGCACGCGCGTGCGCTCGTGCGTCGTCGCGCGTCAGGACGAATTCCACGCGAAATACGGCGGCGTGGTGCCGGAGATCGCCTCGCGAAAACACCTCGAAGTGATCGCGGCCGTGGTTCGTGAAGCTCACGCGCGGGCCGGAATCGAGAAGAGCGAAATCGGGGGCGTTGCGGTCAGCCAGGGTCCCGGCCTCGTGGGATCGCTCATCGTGGGCCTCAACTTCGCCAAAGCCTACGCCTACGCGGCGAACTTGCCGTTCATCGGAATCAACCACGTCGAGGGGCACCTGTGGGCTTCGCGACTCGGCGACCGTCCGGCCGAGCCGCCGTTCGTCGGTCTCGTCGTCAGCGGCGGGCACACGAATCTGTACTTGGTCGATGCCGACCGGTCCATGCGTCTCGTCGGACGCACCGTGGACGATGCGGCGGGCGAGTGCTTCGATAAGGTCGCGAAGATGCTCGGTCTCGGTTTTCCGGGCGGTGCGATGATCGATCGCCTCGCCGCGGGCGGCGATCCGGAGGGTGTGGACCTGCCGCGCCCGCTGATTCGGTCGGGAGACTTTCGATTCAGCTTTTCCGGGCTCAAGACGGCCGTGCGCACGCACCTCGAACGTCGCGACATGCCCCCCGAGGGACGGGATCTCGGGGATCTTTGCGCGTCGCTCAACGCGGCCGTGGTCGACGTGCTGCTGGAGAAGCTGCAAGTGGCGGCACGGGAATTCGGCGTCGGCCGCGTGGTCATCGCGGGCGGCGTCGCGGCGAACCGCATGCTGCGCGAGTCCGCGGCGCGACGATTCGAGGGCGCTGGAATCGAGCTGTCCGTTCCCGACTTTCTGTTTTGCACGGACAACGCGGCGATGATCGCCGCGGCCGGCGACTCGCTGCTCACCGCCGGAGTTCGCTCGCCGTGGACGGCGAACGCATACGCATCGATCAAGAAGGTTTCGCGCGATGCCGCTTCGTAAAGCGTGGGCGCGATTTCGAGAAACATTCCTCTCCCTGCGCGGATCGCCCAATTACATCGCGTTCAGTTTCGCCGTGGGCATGGTCATCGCGTTCTGCCCGTTTTTCGGCCTCCATACGGTGCTGAGCGCCATCGTGGCGATCGCGTTCCGCCTGAATTTTCCGGCCACCTATCTGGCCGCGTGGCTCTCGAACCCGCTCACGATCGCGTTTTTTCTCGCCGCCGAGTACGAAACCGGGCGCGTCTTTCTGGGCTGGGAGCGCGTTCGTCTCCCCCATTCCGAGATCACCATCGATGCGCTCAAGTCCACGGGCTGGTCGCTGATCGCGCCCCTGCTGATCGGATGGGCGATTCTCGGCATGCTCTCCGGTGTCGCGTCGTTTCCGTTGGTACGCGGCGCCATTATCAAGGCCCGGTCGCGGAAATCCGAGCCGAACCCGGAAACGGGTCCATGAGATGACGTCGCACCTCGATCTCCTCCGCGCGCGCGATATCCGTCTCAAGGCGTCGCTCGGCCAGAATCTGCTGATGGATGCCAACTTGTGCGAGAAGATCGTCCGCGAGGCCCGGCTCGCGCCCGGCGACGCCGTGCTCGAAATCGGCCCCGGAACCGGCGCGTTGACCGAGAAGCTGCTCGAGGCGCGCGCGCGCGTGCTCGCGGTCGAGACCGACGGCCGCTTGATCCCCCTGCTCGCCGAGCGATTCGGAAGCGACGAAAACTTCCGACTCGTTCACCAGGACTTTCTCCGATTTCCTCGAGAAACTTTGGACGAATGGCGTGGGGGGCGGGCGGTCGCGGTTGTCGCCAACCTGCCCTACTACAACTCTTCGCAAATCATCTTTCGCCTGCTCGAATGGCGTGACGCGCTTCTCGCGGCCATTCTTACCCTGCAACTCGAACTCGCCGAGCGCGTCGCGGCCCCGCCGGGCGGCAAGGACTACGGAATCTTGTCCGTTCGCGTACAGGCGGTCACGGCGGCTCATCGACTGTTCAACCTTCCGGCCCACGTCTTTTTTCCGAAGCCGAATGTGGAAAGCGCTGTCCTGCGACTCGATTTTTCGCGCCGGAGCCTTCCGGTCGACCTGGATGAAAAGCAATTCGCGAAATGCGTGAAGACGGCATTTGGCGCGCGCCGAAAAACGCTCGCCAATGCCCTTTCCCAGGCATACGAACGTGGCGAGGTGCTGGCGGCTCTCGCGGCGTGCGGGATCGACCCGATCCGCCGGGCGGAAACGCTTGCCCTCGCCGAGTTTTTTAGCCTCTCCCGCGCGCTGGGGACATCGCGCGATGGCGGGCAAAACACGGCAAATTCCGGCGCCGGCGGCGACGAGTCTTGACGACCGAGGGCACTCATGGTTATTGGGAACCGTCACACGCAACCCCACGGATAAAAACGTGAATTTTCCCCGATTCCTCGAGATCTCCCGGAATCCGGTTGTGTTCGCGCGCAGGTCGCGTTATTCTTGGCCTGTTTCGGTGACAGGGGCGGTCCCCCTGGTCAAGGTCTTTGCGGTCGAACACGTCGCGGGGAGCGCGCGGGACCGATGACGCAACCGCGCTACATCGTGGTCGAGGGACCGATCGGGGTTGGCAAGTCCAGCCTGGTTCGCATGCTCGGCGAGCGTCTCGATGCGCGCATGATTTTTGAGCAGGTCGAGGAGAATCCATTTCTTGAGGGATTTTACCGCGATCCGCGCAAATACGCGTTTCAGGCGCAGCTCTTCTTCCTGCTCTCCCGATACGGCCAGCAGCGCGAACTCGTTCAGCAGGAACTTTTCGCGCAGCACACCGTGAGCGACTACCTGTTCGCCAAGGATCGGATCTTTGCGTATCTGAATCTGACCGAGCACGAACTGGCGCTGTATGAGCGCATCTACCGCCTGCTTGAGATCGAGGTGGCGAAGCCGGATCTGGTGGTCTTTCTGGTGGCGGACCCCAAGGTCCTCCTCAAACGGATCCGGATTCGCAACCATCCCTACGAGCAGCGGTTGGGCTTGGAGTATTTGGAGCAGCTCACCAACGCGTACAGCAAGTTTTTCTTTGCGTACGACGAGAGCCCGCTCCTGGTGGTCAATACCTCGAGGATGGACTTCGTCAACAACCCGAGGGATTTCGACGCGCTGATGAGCGAGATCGAAAACCACACGAAAGGAACGAAGCATTTTATTCCGCTTGGATCCCGCTGAACGCCGGACCGAGACGGGACGATCGACGCGACGGACCTTGGAGTCCGCCCCGAAGAGTCCATCTCGCCCTCCGGCAGCCGGTCGGAGGGTTTTTCGTTGGCCGAGACGTCGCAAATCCGGGTGATCCGCTCCGCGCGCGAAATGCAACGCGCGGCGGACGAGATTCGCGTGTCCGGTCGACGAATCGCATTCGTGCCCACCATGGGCTACCTGCACGAGGGCCACGCGACCCTGCTGCGTCGCGGGCGCGAACTCGGCGATGTTCTCGTGCTGTCGATCTTCGTGAATCCCACGCAATTCGGAGCGGGTGAAGACCTCGACCGCTACCCGCGCGACTTCGAGCGCGATCACGCGCTCGCCTTGCGGGAACTCACGGACATCATCTTCTATCCCGATACCAAGGACATGTATCCCAGCGGTTACCAGACCGAGGTCCGCGTGCGAAAGGTCAGCGAGCCCCTGTGCGGACTGTCGCGGCCGGTGCACTTCGCGGGCGTTGCCACGGTCTGCGCAAAGCTCTTCAACATCGTCAAACCGCATGTCGCGATCTTCGGCGAGAAAGACTTCCAGCAATCTCTCGTCGTGGACCGCCTCGTTCGCGACCTGAATCTGGATGTCGAGATCGTTCCGCACGCCACGGTGCGCGAGCCGGACGGACTCGCCATGAGCAGCCGCAACGTCTATCTGACGCCCGAGGAGCGCGAGCAGGCTGGCGCGCTGAACACCGCGTTGCAGCGCGTGAAACGGCTGGTCGATTCGGGCGAGCGCCGCGCGGCGGCGGTCATGGCGACGATCGACGAGGAACTCGCCAAGGCCCCGCTGGGGCGGCTCGATTATGCCGAGGCGCGAAGTCTGCCCGACCTTGACGAGGTCGGTGAGAATATCAAGGGACCGACACTGCTGGCGCTGGCCGTATTCTTTTCGAGGGCGCGCCTGATCGACAACGTCGTGCTCCTTCGCGAGCAATGGAACAGCGCGCCAAGCGCACAGAACGGCCGACCGGCCACGGGAGCGAATTCATGAATCGCACCATGCTCAAGAGCAAGATCCACCGCGCCACGATCACGATGGCCGATCTGAATTACGAGGGATCGATCGCGATCGACACCGATCTGCTGACGGCGGCGGATATCCTGGCGTTCGAAAAGGTCGCGGTGTGGAACATCACCAACGGCAACCGATTCGAGACGTACGCCATTGAGGAGCGCGCCGGTTCGGGAATGATCTGCGTGAACGGCGCGGCGGCCCGCCTCGTCTCGCCCGGCGACAAGATCATCATCGCGTCGTGGGTGGAATTGGGTGATGCGGAAGCGAAAGCCCACGAACCCAAGCTCGTCTTCGTCGACGACCACAACGTGCCGCTCGCTCCGAAAAAGTCGCTCAAGAGCGTTTAGGCGATCTTCTCCGCGCGGGCGGGCGATCCGGCTCGGAGAGCACCCGCTCCACCTCGTCGAGCAGCTCGGCCAAGCCCGTGCCGTCCTTTGCGCTGATGGCAAACACCTTCCGTTTTCGTCGCCGAAACGCCGCCACGGTTTTCTTCAGGCGCTCGGCCGCCTCCGGCAGATCGCATTTGTTCGCCGCGACGATCTGCGGCTTGTCGAGCAACGTCTCCTTGTACGATCGCAGCTCTTCGTTCAGCACATCGAAGTCCGATACCGGCTCGCGGCCCGAGTGCCGGTCCATGTCGAGCACGTGGATCAGCACCCGGGTGCGTTCGATGTGTCGAAGGAATTTCAAACCCAGCCCGATACCCTGATGCGCGCCTTCGATGAGCCCAGGGATGTCGGCGACGATGAATCGCCGCGTCGGGTCGCGATCGACCGCACCGAGATGCGGAACGAGCGTCGTGAACGGATACGGCGCGATCTTCGGGCGCGCGGCCGAAATCGCCGTGATGAGCGTGCTCTTGCCGACCGAGGGAAACCCCAGCAGGCCGACGTCCGCGATGGCCTTGAGTTCGAGCAGGAGCCATCGCTCCTCGCCCTCTTCTCCGTCCTGCGCCATGCGCGGCGCACGATTGGTGGACGACGTGAAAAAGGCGTTGCCCTTCCCGCCGCGCCCGCCCTTCGCCGCAACGAAGCGAGCGCCAAACTCCTCGAGGTCCGCAAGGATTTCCGATTTGTCGTCGTTGAAAATCACCGTGCCCGGAGGCACGTGAATAACGCACTCCTCGCCGTCGCGACCGTGGCAGTCGGCGCCGCCGCCGTTGCCGCCGCGTTTCGCGCGATGGTGCTTCTTGTGTCGCAAATCGTAGAGATTCATCGATTGCAGGTCGGCGACGATGACGACATCGCCGCCCTTCCCGCCATTGCCGCCGTCGGGACCGCCGCGCGGTACGAACTTCTCGCGACGAAACGATATGCAGCCGTGGCCGCCATCGCCCGACTTCACGAAAATTTTTACCTCGTCGACAAAATCCATGTTCGGTCCAGTTCGCGATTTTTCCGCAAAGAGTGCATTTAGAACGGCAGCGGCGTGCAGCGATATTCGATCGCGCCGGTTCCGGGCACGTCCGAGGACGCATCGGGCGACTTCGTTTCGTTCGAAACGCCCTTCCGGATCGCGCCGCCCTCGTCGATGTAGCCGAGCGATTTGAGTTTTTCGACCATCTCCGGGCTCATCTCGAGCTGATCTCCGACCTCGAAGCGCGTCAGCACATGCGCGTTCACCAGCACCTCGTCACACCAGATCGTGAATCCGCCGCCGGGGGTGAACGATCGAGAGCCCGCGAGTTCGGCCGGCACGACGAAGGGGATCGCGCTTGGTTTCGTGCCCGCGCCGATCGCGACTTTCGCGGTGTCGCGTTGGTCATCGACCAGCAGATCGAAACGCAGTTCCGAATTCTCCGGTTCCTGAATGAAGGTCACGCCGTTGTTCCCGTCCTTGCCCAGGGCGAGAAATTGCAGACGCTTTTCCTCTTTCTTCAAGCCGAATTCGAGCGTCACGAGTTGGCGCTTCGCGTCGGTGTCGAGGATGATGTTGTCCTTGTTCGCCGCGATGAAGGACCCCGCCGTTCGCAGCGTGCCCAGATATTTGTGAGGATCGGAGGTGCCCGAGAAAAACACCGAGAACTGCCGTCGCTTCACGTAGAGTCCCGTGTCGAAGATTGCCTTGACGAGGCTCTTCGCGCGTTCCGGCTGCGTCTTCACCAAGTCGTTTTTCTCGTGCGGGTCCGCCGTCAAATCGAAGAGCCGCTCGCCCACTTCGCGGTCGTTGAGGCGAAATGTCGGCGAGTAGATGTATTTCCACCCGTCCTTCACGACGCTCACGCGGTCGGGCCCGAGCCGCGTCGTTTCGGAAATCAGCACGCGGTCCGCGAGTGCGACCTTTGCCGCCGGATCGCGCATGATCGGCGCAAGCGACTTTCCCGCAATGCCCGCCGGCGGCGGCGCGCCCGCGAGATCCACGATAGTCGGCATCACGTCGATCAGGCTGACCGGCGTATCGACCACCGTTCCCGCGGGCAGATGGTCGGGCCAGGCGACCAGCAGCGGAACCCGGAGTTGTTCATCGTAGAGTGTGAATCCGTGCTCCATCATCTGGTGGTCGAGGAACTCCTCGCCATGATCCGCCATGAGCACGACGATGGTGTTTTTCAGCTCGACGCGTTCGATGGCCTGAAACAGACGCCCCAGTGTCTGATCGACGGATTCGATTTCGGCCTGATAGAGCGCCTTCAGGCCGTCCACGGTTTTCGGATCTCCGCGACCGTGCACGGCATCCATGACCCCGGCGGTGTCGCCGCGCAGTTGCGGCAGCCCTTCGGCGACGTGCTTGACGCGCAGCGACGGCGGTGGCGTGTACGGCGTATGCGGATCGAAGAGGTGTAAAAACAGGAAGACCGGCTTGCGTCCCGTGTTTTCGCGCAGCCAGCGCGTCGCGAGATCCACCATCTGGTCCGCGGGCGCTTCCTCGCGACGCGTGAATTCGTCGAACCCGCGTTTGAAACCGTAGTCTTCGCCGACGTAGTAGTGCGTGACGAATCCCGCCGTGCGGTAGCCGGCGTCGTGAAGGATCTCGGTGAGCATCGGCGCGTCGCCGCGAATCTTCATGCGGTCATCGATGGCCCGGTGATCCGTGGGAAAGACGCCCGTGAACGCGGAGGCGTGACTGGGCAGCGTCCACGGCGCGGTCGTTCTCGCCTGCGCGAAACGCACGCCCCGTTTCGCGAGTTCGTCCAGCACCGGCGTGAAGCGCCCCTCGTTGCCGTACTCTCCGAGTTGGTCGGCCCGCAGGGTGTCGATCGAAATGAGCACGATATTCGGTCGGTCGGATTTCGCTCCGCACGCGGCGAACACCGCCCCGAGCGCCAGCACGACGAGCGCCGCCGCCCGCGTCCGCACGGCGGATCGAACTGGGGTTTTCATGGCGTGGTCTCGCCTTTCGCATAATTCAGGAACAGGTCTCTGAGCGTGCGATCCCGCTTTTCAACCAGTACAGCCAGGCGATTGATCAACTCGATCCCGGGACGAATCTGATCCGTGATTTCGATTCCGCCCGAGTCCGCGGAGCTGGTCCATATCCATTCGCTCGAAATCGCGTAACCGGCATGTACCGCGTCGGCGAGCGTCGCGTCGGCGAGCGTCGCGAGGTCCACGGGGATGCGGGCCGGGTCTCCAATCGAGGTTTCCACGACGCCCGTGTCGGCGTGCCCGTCAAGGAGCGGCGTCACCTCGACACGCGCGTCCGCGGGCTCGACCACGAACTGAAATCCATTGCCGCCGTCCTCGCCCGTCGCCGCGAAATACAGGGACTGCGGACCGCGAACGAGCAGGAAATCGTCGCTGACGAGCTGCGTCTTGCCGAGTTGAAACCGTGAACTCAGTTTGAACGACGACACGAAGCGGCCGCTCGTGGTCACGCGACCGCTGTAGAGCGTCGGCCGTTCGGTCCCGCCGAACGTCACGCGCCAGGTCCTCCGGCGCGAGAACGACGGCTCCGAACGCAGGTGCTGATCGAAAGGCGCGAGCGAATCCGGATTGTCTTTTGCGAGATTCGAACGCTCACCAGGATCCTTCTCGAGGTCGTACAGCTCCGGTCCGAGATCGCGGCCATGAACCGAAAAACGCCCCGAGAAGACGGCCTTGTGCCCGTCCACGACCACCGCGATCCGGTCGGGCCCCGTGTGCGACGTTTCGATGATGATCGGACGCGCTCGAAACTCGTTCGCCGCCGCCTCGATGTCTTTCGGCTCGCCATGCCACAACGGTCGGAGCGATTGCCCGTGACCGTCCGGCCCTTCGCCGATTCCGGCCAGATCCGCGAGTGTCGCAAACAGATCGACGAGGCCGACGGGGGCATCGATTTTTCTTCCCGCCGGCGCCGCGCCCGGCGCGACGACGATGAGCGGCACGCGCACGAGTTCGTCGCTCAGGGACAGCCTGTTGTTCATCAAGCCCCGGTCCATGAACTCTTCGCCGTTCGTCGAGAAGATCACGAGAATGGTGTCGTATTCGAGACGGCGCTTCTGAAGGTGCTGGATGATGCGCAGGATCGCGCGGTCCACGTGATCGAGTTCCGCCCGGTAGAGCTCGCGCGCGCGGGAGAGTCCGGCCTGGGCCGCGGGCTCCGGCCAGTGATTCACGACCTGCATCGCGTCGCGCGGGCCGAACTGACGAATCGGCAGATCCGCCTTGCGAAACTTCGATTCGTCCTCGTCCTCGGACTCGTACGGCATTTGCGGGCCGGCGAGATCGATCGTCAGAAAAAACGACCGATCACGATTTTCGTCGATCCAGGTCTCGGCGGCCTGGGCCGCGGCCGACGCGGGGGCGTTGAACCGCTCGATGTAAGAGCCGTATCCGCGAGCAAAACCGACCTGCTTCGCCAGCAGGGGATTCGTCACGATCGCGCCCGTCTGGAATCCGCCTTGCGCGAACCGCTCGGCAAGCGTTTCGATTGAGCGATCGAGCTGGTTGCCGACCTCCACGATCCCGTTCGCCGACGGGCTGCGCCCCGTCAACACGCTCGCCCAACTGGGCAGCGCCCAGGAGGACGACGCCCGCGCCTGTGTGAATGTCACGCCCTTCGTCGCCAGCAGATCGAGATAGGAAACGGGGCTCTTGGTCGCGCCGAACGTCTTGAGTTCGTCCGCGCGCAGGCTCTCGATGCCGATCAGGACCACGTTCGGTCCCGGTCGCGACGCACGGCAGCCCGCGATCCCGAAGATCACGACGAGTGCGGCGAAAATGCGCGCGGCTCTCATTCGAACGTCGCTCCCAGCGTCTCCATCTGCTCGCGCAGACGGTCGGGCGTCACGAAAGTCAGCTCGCCCTGGGCGTTCTTATAAATGGCGTAGACGTGGTTTTTCGAGGCGAGGCCGGCGAGAATATCGCGTGGTTTGACGTCGACGACACCGTACCACAGATCGCCGAATCGCGAAGGGTTCTTCGTGAAGGTGGCCGGGAACGTCAGATCCCCGCCCCGCGTTTTGTAGAGCGCGTCACCGCTGAAGACCTGCGTCTGGCCGCTGCAGTTCACCAGAAACGCCTTGTCCAGGTATTCGGGGTGCCAAACCTTGAGCGAAGAGTCGAGCGCGACGTCGAGGCCGCGCTGACAGGCGTAGATGACCGCCGGTTCGTCGGACGTCCACTCCTTTTTCAGGAACTCGTCGATGCGCGTCAGGTTTTTTTCGGCGCGCCGCGTGGACTCCATCGTGTGATGCGCGACCAGAAACGTGTTGACCGACCCCACGAGCACCATCAGGACGATGAATGCCCGGGCGAAACCCCGGCGGATCGGCCCGGTGCGCGGGTTGTAGACTGCCGCCGCCATCATGGCAAAGCCGATGCCCGGCAGAAAAAAGAAACGCGGCGTGTGGTAGGTCATGACGGACTCGATGCGGATCACCATCGCCAGCGGCGCGGCGGTGAGGATCGCGAACGCGAGTCCGAACCACATGAGCGGATTCGCGCGCCGGAAGTGGCGCTTCTGGAGCAGGAGCACCATGACGACGGCAAGGCCGAGGGTCACGAGCGGCCACTCGAAGTACCAGACGTAGCTGCCGAACGCGGACAGCAGGCCCATCAGGTAGCCGAACGTCAGATCCACGCGCGGCTCGCCCACGTAGCCGCCCATCGTGCCGAGGATCGCGTATCGCACGATCATGAAGGCGGCGGCGCCGACGAAGTACGGCGCGGAGAGAACGACGGCGCGCTTGACGATCGCGCTCGTGAGCGTCCCGCGGAAATGGAACATGAACGTGCCGGAGGCGATGAGCACCACGGGCAGCGTGATGTACATTTCCTTGCAGAAGTACGAGAACACACCCGCCGCCAGCGACCCCGTGAAGTCCCACGGCCGGTGAAAGCGCAGGTAACGCAAAAACAACACGCACGACGCGAGAAAAAAGACCGCTCCCAGCAAGTCGAAACGGTTCGACAGCCACAAGACGCCCTGTGCGGTGATCGGCGAAACCGCGTAGAGCAGCGTCGCCCATGTGCTAAAGCCCTTGTAGCCCGTCAGGTGCTGCAGGTACTGCATGAGCAACAGGCAGGTGGCGGCGAGCAGGCCCATGTTGAACGCATAGTAAACGGCGGGGTTCAAGTGGCCGGCCAGCCAGTTGAGCTTCCAGAACCAGAACACGCCGGGCCGGTAGAACGCGCCGAACATCAGGTCGGTCGTAAACGGTGTGACGGGGCTCGCGATCCGGCTGATCAGATGCAGGTGCAGGTAGTCGTCGAGAAAAAAGCGAAGGGCGTAAATGTCCTTATAAACGAGCGCCGTCCACGCGAAAATCGCCGCGACGAGGAGCGAATTGCGAAAAAAAATGCGACGCTCCGCGCGTCGGTGGTCCTGGTCCGTCAGATTCACGCCGCCCTCGATCGAAAACGCCGTGAATTAAGGGGATCGGGGCCGGAATTGTCAAGGGAGAACGGCGGCTTGGACCTCGTGCATCTCGTTCAAGGGTCGCCGTACGCAAGCCGCTCGCAGCCCCTGTTCGCGGGGTACGTCGCGCGCGATTTTGCGCCCGATGACGGCGATCGGATCACCGAAGCGACCGAACGCACACTCGGTCGCCACGCGATGTGCTGATAGGTGCATCCGTCGCGAGCCGTCGCGAGGGACAGACGTCACCCGTGTTTGCGGCGGAACTCACCCATGAAATCGACGAGTACCTTCACCGATGCGGGTTCCATCGCGTTGTAGATCGACGCGCGCATGCCGCCCACGCTGCGGTGGCCCTTGATCTCGACGATGCTTTCGCTCGCCGCCTCTTTTACGAAGAGCTTTTCCAGTTCCTCGGTCGGAAGACGGAAGGTCACGTTCATCGTCGAGCGGCTGCCCGGTTGCGCGTGACCGCGATAGAATCCTCCCGACTCGTCGATCGCGGCGTAGAGCATCCCGGCCTTTTCGCGATTGCGTTGTTCGATCGCGGCGACGCCGCCCATTTCCTTGATCCACCGCGCCGTGAGGCCGATCATGTAGATGCCGAATGTCGGCGGGGTGTTGTACATCGAATCGTTTTCGATGTGGATCTGGTAGCGCATCATCGTCGGCAGCGTTTCACGCACGGCGCCGAGCAGCGATTCCTTCACGATTACGAGCGTCGTGCCCGAGGGGCCGAGGTTCTTCTGCGCGCCCGCGTAGATGAGGCCGAACTTCGAAACGTCGATCGCCCCGCACAAAATGTCGGACGACATGTCGGCGATGAGCGGAATCCCCGCCGTGTCGGGGAGCGCGTGGTACTGCGTGCCGAAGATCGTGTTGTTGGTGGTGATGTGGACGTATTTCGCGGCCGGATCGAACGAAGACGGGCCGAGGTCGGGGATGCGGTCGTAGTTCGTCTCCTTCGACGTCGCCGCGACGCGCGCCTTGCCGACGATCTTCGCCTCCTTGATCGCCTTTTCGGACCACGTTCCCGTCACCACGTAATCGGCACTCTCCCCGGGGCCGAGCAGGTTCATCGGGATCATCGCGAACTGAAGGCTCGCCCCACCCTGCAGGAAGAGAATTCCGTATCCCTCGGGGATCCCGAGCAGTTCGCGAAGATCCGCCTTCGTTCGCTCATGCACCTGCTCGAACACCTTGCCCCGGTGCGACAGCTCCATCACGCTCATGCCCGAACCCGCGAAGTCGACGAGCTCGGCCTGCGCCCATTCGAGCACCTGCAGCGGAATCATGGAGGGGCCGGGAGAAAAGTTGTGCACGCGGGTCATGCCGAGTCTCCTGATGTGACGAATACGATGTGGGCCGTTTCGAAAGGCCGCGATCGTCGGGATTGAAAGCGCGCGCTTTTTGCCACAATTCCGCCGGGCTCGCAACGCCCGCGCACCGGCCGGTTGGGACGGCGGTTCCCAATGAAAACGCCGGCCCGAAGACCGGCGTCGGTATGCGCGGATGCGTCGAAATCAGAGCGTCAGCAGGTAGTCGATCACGTCCTCGATGTAGGGCTGATAAAAGCCGTTCATCTTGAAGCGCACCACGTGGTCGGCGTCGAGCACAAACGTCTGCGGGACGTAGTTGGCGATGTAGTAGTCGCCGCACACGGCGTAGTTCTGGTCGTTGAGTACCGTGCCGGTGAGTTGGAATTCGACCTCGCCGTTCTTACGCCGCGCGGGTTCGTACCAGTACTTGCCGAAGTGGTACAGAGTCCAACCTTCCAGATCGAAGTCGTCCACGCCGGCAACCGGGTCGCCGGTTTGCGTGTCGCCCATGAACGAAAAAACCACGGCGTCTCCCGCGTAGGTTTCCGCGATTTCGTCGAGTTCGGGCGCGGCCGCGTCGCACGGCGGGCACCATCCCGCGAAGCTGTCCACGACCACGACCTGGCCGAGGTAATCGGAGAGCGTGTAGTCCGCGAACGTGCCGGTGGAGCCATCGATCGCCGTCACCGTCGCCTTGAATCCGCGAAGCGTGAAGTCGGCGAACTGAGAACCCAGACCGTACGGCGTCGGGTCGGCGGTCGCTCCGTAGCTGAAACTGAGGTGGTTGCTTTCGTTCCCATTCGAGTCCTTGACCCAGACTTCGACGTCGTGATCGCCCACCTCGGCAAATTCCTCGTCCAGGTCCACGTAGATCTTCATTTGGTCCCACGTGCCCGAAATCGTCATCGTCGCCGGCAGATCCGACTCCACCGGCTCGCCGCCGTCGAGCGCGACGTACAATTTGCCTCCGCCCAGGTCCTCATCGAGATCCGTCCATCCGGCGGACCAGCGCGCCTTTTCCCAATCCGGGCAGAAGTCGCCGCCGTTCCACTGGTCCCACCCCGCCAGCTCGGGATCGGAAGGGCTGATCAGAAAGTTCGGTGATTTCAATTTCGGCGCGTCGCCTTCGGCGTCGTCATCCGCCGCGTCGTCGTCGTCCGAATCATCGTCGGCCGCGTCGTCGTCATCGTCGCCGGCAATGCCAAAACACTGGCCGAGCTGATCGCAGTTCCCCGCGCTGTCCACGCATGTCACCGTCGCATCATCCAGTCCCGACAGGACACTTTCGCAGTCGGACATGCTCCCAATGCCGAGGTCCGCTCCGAGTCCGCAACCCGCGATATTCGTGCAGGCGGTCTGGAAGTTCGAATCGCTACCGCCGTCATCGTCGTCATCGCCGCCGCTCGCGCAACCGAGCAGGGCGCCGCCCGTCAACATCACCAGCATCGCGACGGCAAAGGCTGTCCACGTCAACATCCACTTCGATTCCATGAAAAGTTCTCCTTGCACGACGGGCTCCCGTCGAATAGAGTGGTTTATTGACCGTTCGGTATCGTTTTTGTCAAGAAGGCGCGTGGAGGCGTTTGGAGCGTTTTTGACGGATTCGTCGCTCTATTCGCCCGAAAAATCAGGAATTTTTCATTTCCCTTTTCGCCGAGGAGTCATTTCATGACGATCGAATCCCCCGAACGTTCCCCGTCCGCCGAACGCATCGCCGTTTACTGGGACTTCGAGAACATCCACAACGGCGTCCAGTTGCGCAACGCGCCGCTGCCGTCGCGCGTGGGGTTTCGGGAGCCGGAGCGGCTCGCCAACGTCAAGGTCATCATGGACTACCTGAATTCGCTGGGGAACGTGGTCATCAACCGCGCGTACGCGAACTGGACCATGCTGCGTCAATACCGCTTCGTGCTCATGGAGCACTCCATCGATCTCGTTCAACTCTTTCCGCGCGGATCGCACGCCAAGAACGGCGCGGATATCCGACTCGCCATCGACGCGGTGGAGGACGTCTTCCACTACCCCTTCGTGACCATGCAGGTGGTCATCGGGGGCGACAGCGACTTTTCCAACCTCGCGCAAAAACTGAGGACTCGCGGGCGTTACGTCGTCGGCATCGGGGCCAAGAACTCTTCCAACATCTACTGGATCAAGGCGTGCAACGAGTTCAAGTACTACCACACCCTGATGGAGGGCGCGGGCGCGACGACCGACGAAGAGACGCCGACGGAGTCCGGGGAGACGCCGACGCCCGCCAATCGCGACGACGCCAAGGACCTGCTACTGCGCGCCGTGCGGCGTCTCGCGCGCAGTCGTGACGACGGCCGCGTGTCGATTTACACCGTCCGTCCCATGATGGTGCGACTCGACCCGTCCTTCGACGAGGGCAACTACGGGTACAAGACCTTCACGCAGTTCGTCGAGGAGTGCCACGACGTCGTGGAAATCCAGAAGGATGAAGACGGCGGACCCTTCGTCGCGCCGATCTCCGTCGAGTCCGCGGTCACGACCTCGGAGCAGGACACGTCGAATATGGATTTGGAGTCGATCTACCGAAACGCGCTGCGCCAGATCAACTACCGGCTCGACACGCCGCCCGAGCGCATCCGAGGTTTCGAGACGCTCCACGACCTCCTGCAATCCAAGGGACCGATCGAAGACGTCGAAGCGGTCAAGGAGATGCTGCTCGAGCGCTACGCCGACGCGGGCAATCCCATCAGCCCCGAACAAGCCCAGAATATCTGGGACATGGGTTTCAAGGCGAACCTCTACTACTTCCAGGAGTATCCGTATCGCTCCATCGTCCTCAACGAACGCGTCCCCAACCTGGCCGCCGTCATGCGCCGGGCGGACCTTTCGGTCATCAAGCGCCTTGTCAGCAAGAGCCCCGTCCAGCCCCTGAATCCCGACGCGGTCGCGAAACTCCTCTACGGACCCGAACACGAGAAGCTCGACTACGTGAAAGAACTGATCGGTGAAGCCGTCGCGATGGCCTGAACCGCGCGCTTTCGATGGCGAAACTCGCGGGCGTCGATTCGCTTGGGGCTCTTTCGGGGAATTTCCTTATGGGGTAAAACGCAACGCGATTCGAGGGTTGTGGAATTTCTCCGTTCGTCCGATATGATACAGGGATTCCCCTCTTCCGGGACGTTGGGTGCCGCCGACCATGCGAGATGATCTTTCCGCGGCCTCGCGAGACAACCAGAAGGAAACCGTAACCGCCCGTTCGGGGTCGGAGCCGGTGCCTTCGGATCAGTTCTCGCAGGTCTCGAGAACGGTCGAATTCATCGAAGAATTGGTCGTCATCGTCGGAGAGGACGCACGGATTCGCTACGTCAACGAGGCCTTCGTCCGCTCCACGGGCTTTGCAAAGTCCGAGGTCATCGGGGAGCCGGCCACGCTGCTTCGTCTCGAGGAAACGCCCGAGGAACTCGACGTGGCCCGCCGGCTGGCCGAGGACGGAGAATGGCAAGGCCGCTTTCAGGCGAGACGAAAGTCCGGCGAGGCTTTTCCGGTCAGTTGTCGTGTCATCGGTGCGGTGAACGATCACGGTGATCCCAGCGGGATCTTTATCATCGCGTCCGACGATTCGCGCTTGACCGCCGCGGAGTCCGCGGCGCACCGGGCGAACGAAGAACTGCAACAGCGGCTCGACGAGATCGCGCGTCTGCGCAAACTCGACGGCCAGCACCTGCAGGATCTCGAAACGGCGAACGAATTTCTCCAGCAGGCGAATCTCGAAGCCGAACTCGCGAACAAGGCCAAGTCCGAGTTCCTCGCGAACATGAGTCACGAAATCCGCACGCCGATGAACGGCATCATCGGCATGACCATTCTCGCGCTCGGCACCGAACTCACCGACGAGCAGCACGAGTATCTGACGATCATCAAGAGCTCCGCCGACAGCCTGCTCAAGATCATCAACGACATCCTCGACTTCTCGAAGGTCGAGGCCGGAAAACTGGAGCTCGAAACGATCGAGTTCGATCTGCTCGAGGTCGTCGAGGACGTCGTCGCGGGGATGGCGATTCTCGCTGCCGAACGTCGCCTTGAATTGATCGACACCGTTGCGCCGCGCTCGCCCCGATTTCTCGTCGGCGATCCCAATCGCATCCGGCAGATCCTCTCGAACCTGCTGTCGAACGCGATCAAGTTCACCCCGGAAGGCGAGATCGAGCTCTCGGTGGAATTCGTCCAGGACCTCGGCGATGAAGTCCTTCTGAAGTTTTCCGTTCGAGATACCGGCATCGGCATTCCCCCGGAGCGTCAGAAAGCAATTTTCGAATCCTTCACGCAGGCCGATGGTTCGATCACCCGAAGGTACGGCGGCACGGGGCTGGGTCTGACGATTTGCCGCCAGCTCACGCATCTGATGCACGGCGAAATCGCGTACACCAGCGAAGTCGCCAAGGGCAGCACGTTCACGGTGACCCTGCCGCTGCGCAGGACGGCGAGTGCGACCGCCGAGATCGCCGGCGTGATCCCGCAGATCCAGGGAACCCGCGTGCTCGTCGTCGATCGCAATGCGAGCAGCCGCCTCGCCGTCAGCCGCCTCCTCGACGCGGTCGGATGCGTTGCCCACGGGGCGCAGGCGACGATCGAGGCGATCTCCTTGCTCAAGAAGGCCGCTTCGACCGGCAAACCGTATCAGGTGATCCTTCTCGATCTGCGCCAGACCGAGCCCGCGCCTGAGGAATTCGTCGGCATGGTGCTCGGCGCCGACAATCTGCGCGAAACCCGGATCGTCGTTCACACGAGCAGTTGCCGCGACAACGACCGCGAAAACATGGCCGCGCTCGGGTGCGTCGAATTTCTGATGAAGCCCGCGAAACAGCAGCGATTGCTGGGCGCCATCGCCGAAGCGATTGGAGTTGCCGCGCCGTCGGGAACGCGGGAATCGGCGTGGACCGAACTCGCCGACGAATCGGCTGCGGACCGGCACGTCCTGCTCGCGGAAGACAACGCGGTGAATCAGAAGGTGGCGTCGAAGTTCCTCAAGAAATTCGGCTATCACGTCACCGTGGTTTCCGACGGACGCGAGGTGCTCGACACAATCTTCACGCACCCCTTCGACGCGGTGCTGATGGACGTCCACATGCCGGTTCTCGACGGACTCGAGGCGACCGCCGAGATCCGTCGTCAGGAAACGCAGCGGGGATCGGCGCGGATCCCGATCATCGCGCTGACCGCCACGGCGATGAAGGGCGATCGTGAGCGGTGCATCGACGCCGGGATGGACGACTACGTCGCGAAACCGATTCAGCCCGACGAACTGAAGGCCGTTCTCGCTCGTTGGGTGACGAAATAATCCGGGATTCCCCGTCGCGCGCCGTGCCCCTTGCTCCCTGCACGAAGTTGGATATGATGCCGCGCGCCGCGCGTCCGGATCGACGCGCCGTGAGGTTCGCATGTCCCGATACCTGATTGCGCCGTCCATTCTCTCCGCCGATTTCGCCCGTCTGGGCGAGGAAATCAGCGCGGTCGAGTCGGTCGGGGCGGACTGGATCCACGTCGATGTGATGGACGGGCACTTCGTCCCGAATATCACCATCGGACCGCCGGTGGTCGCCTCGGTGCGCAAGGTCACGCGGCTTCCGCTGGACGTTCATCTGATGATCGAAAACGTCGACCGATTTGTCCCGGCGTTCGCCGAGGCGGGCGCGGACTGGATCAGCGTCCACGTCGAGACGGGATACCACCTGCACCGGACGATCCAGCTCATCCGCTCGCTCGGCAAGAAAGCGGGCGTGGTCCTGAATCCCGCGACGCCGGTCTCCGTGATCGAGCCGGTGCTGCGTTTCATCGACTACGTTCTCGTCATGACCGTGAACCCGGGCTTCGGCGGGCAGAAATTCATCGAGGGATCCCTGGATCGCATTCGCGAGGTCCGCGACCGGATGGACCGCGCGGGGCGTTCCATATTAGTAGAGGCGGACGGCGGGATCGGACCCGACAACATCGGCGATGTCGCCGCGGCGGGGTGCGATGCGTTCGTCGCCGGTTCGGCGATCTTCCACACCCAGGACTACCGCGCAACGGTGGACCGGATGCGCGCCGAACTCGCCCGGATCGAGGCGAACGAGGCCGTTGCCCCGGCGCTATCGATCTAGTTCGCGCCGACTGACAGCTGGACGGAGATTCGCGCCCGGTGCGACTCTCCAATTTACGGGATGTGGCTCAGCCTGGTAGAGCACCTGCTTCGGGAGCAGGGGGTCGCTGGTTCAAATCCAGTCATCCCGACTCATTCCTCAAGGCTCGCAAGTGTTTGAACTTGCGAGCCTTTTCGTTGAATCTGGACGTCGGATATTCGGCCTCGGGTGAGCCGTTGAGCAAAGAATTGACCAAAAACGGCTCATTTTGACCCTCAGATAACTTCTCGACGGGCTTTGCGACGAGCGTTTCGACAGCTTCTGAACCATTCTCCGGGAGATAGTGGGCTTAGCTATTCTGTCCCCCTCTGAAGGCGAGACACCGGAAAGTGGGTAGAATCGAGCCGCCGCGTCCGGCGCGCCGGGCCGTCAGAGCCCAGGGTGCGTCCGGCAGGCGGCGTTCGCCCACGGGAGGTGTTCTTTGCCGAGACCGAGCAAGTTTACGGATGAGCAGAAGTACGAGATCGAGATGGAGCTGATTTCCGGGAGGTCGTCGCTCGGGGACGCGACGCCCATGGCGAGACTCTGCCCTGCGACAATTTTCCGATCCGCGCCGAGCGCGCGTGCATCGGCTGCGGCTGCGTTCACGGCGCAGGGGAGCCGCGCGGTTTCGCGACGATCCTCGCGGAAGCGGATCGCATTTTCACATCGGCCCGTTCGAACTGATTTCGACCGCATCGAACTTGCACTTTCGCGCGGCGCGTCTATCGTGACGCGGGACTCATTGCGCCTTGCGCTCCATGCAATTTCGAGGTGACGCGTGCATCCCCTGCTGGAACTTTCGGGTCTCGAACTCGCGCGGAAAATCCGCGAACGCGAGACAACCTCCGCGGAAGTCGTCGCGACGCATATCGATCACGCCCGGAGCGTGAATCCCGTCATCAACGCCGTGGTGGCCGACCGATTCGACGCAGCGATGGATGAAGCGCGTGAAGCGGATCGGACGCTCGCCAAGATAGGGCCGGAGCGCGTACCGACCTATCACGGCGTCCCCTGCACGATCAAAGAGGCCTTTCGGCTTACGGGCATGCCGAACACGTCGGGCCTGTATCGGCGAAAAGGAATTGTCGCGGACAGCGACGCGATCACCGTGAAGCGCATGCGCGGCGCCGGCGCGATCCCGATGGGCGTGACGAATATCCCCGAACTGTGCATGTGGATGGAAACGAACAACACGATCTACGGACGCACGCGCAATCCGTACAACGCCGCGCACATCGTCGGCGGCAGTTCCGGCGGCGAGGGCGCGATCATCGGCTCGGGCGCGTCGCCCTTCGGTCTCGGCGCGGATATCGGCGGCTCGATCCGCATGCCGTCGTTTTTCAACGGCGTTTTCGGCCACAAGTGCTCCGGTGGGCTGATTCCGAACATCGGCCAGCACCCCGTGCCCCGAGGCATCTCCAATATGTATCTCTCCACGGGACCGATCTGCCGCCGCGCCGAGGACCTGTGGCCGCTCGTGAACATCATGAAAGGTCCCGCGCCGGGCGACGCGTGGTGCCGCGAGATGCCGCTCGGCGATCCCGCGGGCGTCGATTGGAAATCGCTGCGCATCCTGAACGTCGTGGACAACTCGGGCATTCGCGTCAGCATGGACCTTCAGGTCGCACAGAAGAACGCCGTGGAGCACTTCCGGCGGCTTGGCGCGACAATCACGACGATGCGTTTCCACCGCATGAAGCAGGCGTTCATGATCTGGTCGTCGATGCTCGCGGCCTCCGGCGAGGACAGCTTCGCCTCCAGCATGGGTGAAGGCCGCGAGATCCCGCGCCTGTGGGAACTCATGAAGTGGTGCGTCGGCGCGAGCGAACACACGATCCCGGCGATCGTACTGGCGATCATGGAGATCTTTCCGAAGTTCACACCGAAGCGCGCCGAGCGGTTCATCGATGAGGGCCGCATCCTGCGCGAGGAACTGGAGGAGGCCATCGGCCCGAACGGCCTGATGTTCTTCCCCTCGCACGCCTACCCTGCGCCGAAGCACAACATGCCGCTCGTGCGCCCGTTCAACTGGGTCTACACGGCAGTCCTGAACGTCATGACCTTCCCGGTCACGCAGGTCCCGCTCGGGCTGAACCATCACCACCTGCCGCTGGGGATGCAGGTCGCGTCGGTGCCGGGCAACGACCACCTGACGGTCGCCGCCGCGCTGGAACTGGAGCGCGCGTTCGGCGGATGGGTGCCGCCGGACGAATGAGATCATGCGACGTTGCGATGTCCGTGCCGCAAGCGACAGCGCGCGGGCAATGCGACGACGCGACGCCCGCGCCGCAAGCGACAACGCGCGGGCAATTCGCCAAGGACACGCCCGCGCACTTTCGTCCCTCGGATGCACTCGGGACTTCGTTTGCGGCACTGACGAACAAACGCGTGAACGCTGCGACGGTGCGATGTCTGTGCCGCAAGCGACAGCGCGCGGGCATTGCTTCTTCCGTCGCGGGCGAGGGCGCCCGCGCCACATTTCAGGTCAGTTGCAGACGACGCCCTGCACGGGCAGGAATGATGGGAACGGCGTCCTCGCCTCCTCGAGATCGGCGAGGGTACGGATCTCCGCGGCCGCCTCGATGGCGCTCCAGACCTCGCGCACCTTCTCGTCGTCGTGTGCCTGCTTCATGGCGTCGAGCGAACCCCATTGGAAAATTTCGATATAGGTTCCGTCTTCCATCGACTTGAGGAACAGCGGCGGGCGCAGCGTGACGTAGCCTTGCTGGCGAAGCGTCGGCACGTGGCGCTTGAGCGCCATCTTGAGTTCCATCTCCTTGCCCTCACGCGGCTTGTACACCGCGAACACGATCTCTCCGGCCATCGGCATTCCCCCTCGTGATTCCAGTTCAACATACGACCGAGCGGCGGCGATTCAAACCGTCGCACGTTTCGAACGCCATGATGTGGCGCAGGGCGAGTCCCCTGTCCCGCACAGCCGAGGGCGGCTGTGCCACATGACCCGCCGGGGTTCAGGCTCCAGCGTGTGGAACAGGCGCCCCCGCCTGTTCTGGGTTCTCACACCGCCTTGCCCCGTCCGCGCGTTTCACCGCACAATGCCTTCTCGGAAATCCCATGACGAAACGACTCTTTCTCCTTTTTCTCGACGGTGCGGATTACGCTTTCACCCGGTCGTTTCTCGACGCGGGGGCGATGCCGAACCTGGCCGCGCTCGCGCGCGGCGGAACGATTGCGCCGCTCGCCACGTCGTT
This sequence comes from Deltaproteobacteria bacterium, assembly GCA_020845895.1. Classification (NCBI taxonomy): domain Bacteria; kingdom Pseudomonadati; phylum Myxococcota; class Myxococcia; species Deltaproteobacteria bacterium. The sequence goes on from JADLEX010000143.1 coordinate 70,904, forward strand.
TCCCGCCGAATCGCCCGTTGCCTTCGCCGAGGTGCTGACCGGCTGCAACCCCGGCAAGCACGGCATCTTCGACTTTCTGCACCGCGACGCGGCGACGCGCATGCCCGCCGTTTCGCTCTTTGAGCGCACCGACGAGGGCTTTCGCAACGCGATCGCCGCGCCGACGTTGTGCGAGCCGCTCGCGCGCGCCGCGGTGCGCAGCGCGCTCATCCGCGTACCGGGCGCGTTTCCGCCGCCGCCCGGGGCCGATCTCGTCGTCGGCGGGCTCGGCGTGCCCGACGCGGGCGGCTCGTGGGGTCTCGCGCAGGTGTTCAGCCGCGATGGCGGCGCGGGCGATCTGTTCGGAACGCGCGAGCGCGCGTGGCGGCGCGACGGCGAGAGTTTGATGCTCGATATCGAATCGCCGCACGGCGGCATCGTCACGCAGCGGCTGCGTCTCGCGGGCGGATCGTGGTGGTGGAACACGACGGAGCTTCCCTTCGGGCGCTTCGGCCCGTGGCTCGCGGTGGATTCATCGGGCGGGCGCGGCCTCGCGGCGGCGCACGTCTCGGGCAGCGTGGACGACCCCGTCATCGCGCTCACGCCCGTCTGGGCGCGTTTTGACGACGAGCCCCTCGGCGCGGTGCATCCCCACGTCTGGGCCCGCGACCGCGCTGCGCGCATTCCGCCGACGCCCGCCGCCGGGTGGCCCGAACCGAATATGCTGCATGCGCGCGGGCGGGTTTCGTTCGAGGCGTTTTACGATCTCTCCGCGCGGTGCGCCGCCGACTTCGAGTCGATGACCTTCGACGTGCTCGCCGATCCCGCGTACGACCTCGTGATCGCCAATCACGAACTCTTCGATCGCACGGCGCACGCGGGGTTCGGCGACACCGCGAGTCCCGAGGTTGCCGCCGCGCTCGCGGGCGTGCTCGTGCGTTTCGACGCGTTTGTCGGCGCGGTGCGCGCGCACTTTCCCGACGCCGACGTGTGGGTGGCGAGCGATCACGGGTTTGCGCCGTGGCGGCGGCGCGTCAACCTGAATCGCTGGCTGCTCGAAAACGGCTATCTCGCGGCCGACGCGTCGGTTGTGGACCCGGATCTCGCCTCGCTTCAAGGCGGTGTGTTTTGGGCGGGGGTCGATTGGTCGCGCACGCGAGCCTATGCGATGGGGCTCTCCAAGATCTACCTGAACCTCGAAGGCCGCGAGCCGGACGGCATCGTCGCGCCCGGCAAGCCCGCGCGCGAACTCACCACCGAACTCATCGCAAAGCTCACCGCGTGGCGCGATCCGGCCACGGGCGCTCCGGTGATTCGCCGCGTGCTCGAATCGAAGCGGCTCTATTGGGGCCACGCGATGGACCGGGCGGGCGACCTCGTCGTGTGTTACGAACCTGGCTACCGCACGGACTGGGTTTCGTCTCTCGGGGGGCTCGGCACGCCGGCGCTCGCCGACAACGATACGCAATGGCGCGGCGATCACTGCGGCGTCGATCCCGAACTCATCCCCGGAATTCTGATCTTACCGCGCGCTATCGACACACCGAATCCTTGCCTGCGCGATTTGGCCCCCTCGATCCTGCGTCATTTCGGCGCCGCATCCGTTGAGGCAATGGATGGGCGCGTTCTCTGGAGCGAAGATTGAGTTTTCTTGAAACGAAGACCGTGATCCGTTTCGACTGCCGCCACTACATCGGCGAAAAGCCCTGTCGGTTTCGGAGGCTCTGCGACGGGTGCGGCGAATACAGCCCGATGGGTGCGCGCGTCCTGGTCATCAAGCTCGCGGCGATGGGCGATGTGATCCGCACAACGCCGATCGTCGAGCCCATTCGCGCGCGCCACGGCGCCTGCCACCTCACTTGGGTCGTCGATGCCATTACCGCGCCGCTGCTCGACGGCATCGACGGCATCGACCGCGTGGTCGAGATGAGTCCGACGAATACCGCCATTCTCGCCGCACGGGAGTGGGACGAAGTCTATTGCCTGGACAAGGAGCCACGCGCCATCGCGCTGGCCGCACGCATTCGAGCCGAAACGAAAAGGGGTTTCACGATGACGCCGTGGGGCACGCTGGGGATCTGCGGCCCCGAAGCCGAATACGCCCTGCGCCTCGGCCTCGACGATCCGCTGAAGTTCCTGGAAAATACGAAGACGTATCAGGAGATCATCTTCGAGGCCGTGGGGTTTGCGTTTCGCGACCAACCCGTTCGCATCGGCGTGACCGACGTCGAACGCGAAACCGCCGCCGCCTACCTCGCCTCGCTCGGTCCCGGTCCGTACGTCGGCGTCAACACCGGCGCGGGGCCGGTCTTCGCCACGAAACGCCTGTCGGAGCGGCAGACGGCGGACCTGATGCGCGCGATTCACGTCGACACCGGCATGACGCCGATCGTGCTGGGCGGGCGCGACGAGACCGAGCGCAACGCGCGGATCGTCGCCGAGGCCGCCGTCGGGATCGACGCGCGAACGCACCACACCGTGCGTGAATTCGCGGCGATCGTCGGCAACATGCGCGCCATCGTGTGCGCCGACACCCTCGCCATGCACCTCGCCGTGGCGCAGGGCGTCCCCGTTGTCGCGCTCTTCGGCCCCACTTGCCCGCAGGAGGTGCATCTGTACGGCCGAGGCGAGAAGATCGTCTCCGCGCCGTGGTGCGCACCGTGTTACAAAGGACGGTGCGATCATCACACGTGCATGAACGAGATCGAAACGGATCCGGTCGTCGCGGCACTGCGGCGATGGATCGACTGACAAGGCGAACGGCGGGCACATTGGAATCGGGGGAATCGTCGGTTATGATTCGCGCCCCAAAAGCGAAAACGGTTAGGAACGGATGAGAGAACGGGCGGGCAAATCGCGGCGCGTGGTCGTCAAGCTCGGGTCGAACGTGCTGGCGGGACCCCAGGACGGCCTCGACGTCGCCGTCGTCGCGGGACTCGCGCGCGAAATCCACGCCGCGCGCGCGGCCGGGCGCGAGATCGTCGTCGTCACCTCGGGCGCGGTGCTGGCCGGGCGGCGGAAGCTCGGCATCGCGCCCGCCTCGCCGCTCGATCTCGACGTCGCCGTCAAGCAGGCCATCGCCGCGGTCGGGCAGGTCGAGATCATGCGCTTTTGGCAGAGCATCTTCGACTGGTACGGCATCGCGGTGGGGCAGATTCTCGTGACCCGCGACATCGTCTCGGTACGCAGTCGCTTCATCGCCGCCCGCCACACGCTACGCCAGCTACTCGATCTGGACGTCATCCCCATCGTCAACGAAAACGACAGCGTGGCGAGCGAGGAGATCCAGCTCGGCGACAACGACAACCTCTCGGCCATCGTGGCCGGGGCGGTGGACGCCGACCTGCTCGTGCTGCTCACCGATTGCGACGGCCTGTACTCCAAGGACCCGCGAACGAACCACGACGCCCGGCTGATCGATTTCGTCGCGCTCGACGACGACGGCCGCGATTTCCGCGCCGGCGACAGCGCCTCGGGCGTGGGACTCGGCGGCATGGGCACGAAGGTCGCCTCGGCGCGGCTCGCCGCGCGCACCGGAGCCGTGACCGTGATCGCGAACGGCAAGACCCAGGGCACGCTGACCCGCGTGCTCGCCGGCGAATCGGTCGGGACGATCTTCGAACCGAGCGAAACGCCGCTGCGCGCGCGAAAGCGCTGGCTGCTCTTTCAGGACCAGCCCGAGGGCGTGCTCGTCGTGGACGCGGGGGCGGTCGCGGCGCTGTGCGAGCGGGGCAAGAGCCTGCTCCCCGGCGGCGTCGCCGAGGTCATCGGCGACTTCGATCGCGGCGGCGTGGTCGAGATCCGCGACGCCGGCGGGCGCGCGATCGCGCGCGGGCTCGCCACCTACTCCGCGGACGAGATCCGCGCGATTCGCGGGCGGCGCACCGACGCCATCGCCGACGCGCTCGGCTTCAAGCTCAAGGACGAGGTCGTCCATCGCGACGACATGACCCTGCTGGAGATGCCATGACGGACACCGAAGCCCGCCGCGCGGCGATTGTGCATGCCGCAAGAATGGCGCGCGACGCCGCTGCGCTCGTCGCCATCGCCGACACCGAGCGCAAAAACGCGGCGCTGCGAGCCATGGCGCGCGGGCTGGTCGATCGATGCGGCGAGATCCTCGCGGCCAACGCCCGTGACGTGGAGGCCGCCCGGGAGGGTGGGCTCGCCGATGCGATGATCGACCGGCTCGCGCTCACCGAAGCGCGCGTGCGTGCGATCGCCGACGGCGTGCTCGAGGTCGCCGCCCTGCCCGATCCCGTCGGCGAGATCTCGCAGCTTCGCCGCCGTCCCAACGGCCTGCTCGTGGGGCGAATGCGCATCCCCCTCGGCGTTGTTGCCATCATCTACGAAGCGCGCCCGGGCGTCGCCGCCGACGCCGCCGCGCTGTGCCTCAAATCGGGAAACGCGGTCGTCCTGCGCGGCGGGTCCGACGCCGCACGCAGCAACGCGGTGATCGGCGAGGTCCTGTCGCAGGCCGTCGCGGGCGCGGGGCTGCCGCCGCAGGCCGTCACCGTCATCAACGACACCGGCCGCGACTCCATCGCGTGGCTCGTACAGGTCGAGGACGCCGTCGATCTGGCGATCCCGCGAGGCGGCGAGGGCCTGATCCGCTTTGTCACCGAAAACGCCCGCGTGCCCGTGCTCAAGCACTACAAGGGCGTGTGCCACCTCTACGTGGACGAGTGGGCCGACGGGCAAATCGCCGTGGATCTCGCGGTCAACGGCAAGACGCAGCGCCCCGGCGTGTGCAACGCGCTCGAAACGATCCTGTTCCACGAGCGCGTCGCGGGCGAACTCCTGCCGCGCGTTTGCGGGGCGCTCGCGGAAATGGGCGTGGAGATTCGCGGGTGCGAAAAAACGCGCGCCCTCTTTCCCGCCGCCGTCTCCGCGACGGACGAGGACTGGGCGACGGAATATTTGGGCCTCATCGTCTCCGTGCGCGTCGTCGCCGACATGGACGAAGCGATCCGCCACATCCGGCTTTTCGGTTCCGGGCACACCGAAGCCATCGCCACCGCCCACCACACGCGCGCGATGGACTTCCTGCGTCGCGTCGATTCGTCCACGGTGCTCGTCAACGCATCCACGCGCTTCGCCGATGGCCAGCAGCTCGGCCTGGGCGCGGAGATCGGCATCTCGACGTCGAAGATGCACGCCTACGGGCCCATGGGCCTCGAAGGGCTGACCACGCAGAAATTCATCGTGTTCGGGGATGGCCAGATCCGCACCTGAATGGCGCGGCGGCGAGAGAAAAGACGAAGGCCGCAACCTGCAAGCGCCGGTGGAAGGGTCGAAACAGCCGGTCTTTGGTGAGACTCGTTCGATTCCTTCCGGTCGTACGCCGAAGTCGCGGTCCCCGCGAGTTTCCGTATCGTCCGTCAATTGTGTTATCGGCCTTCCCCACCGGAACTTGAACTTTTCGCGCACAAGAGCTAAGCGAAACGTTGGCGGCGGAACATTCCGTTCGGTCGGTGAGGTGCGGCATGCGCGGACGCAAGGGTTTTTCGGTCATCCTGCTCGTTTTCACGGCGCTGGCATTCGCGATCGGCGCGTCGGCGGACGAGGCCGCGGTGCGCGTCGAGATCGCGGCCGAGTCGGCGGGGGCGATGACCATCGCCGTGCAAATCGATGCCCTGTCCGTGGGCACGGTCCCGACAGCCCTCGGCGCGTTCGCCGAGATCGAACTCGACGGCAGCGGCGTCACCACCGACATCGGTCGCCCGCGCCTGCCCGAAATTCGCCGCCTGATCGAGATCCCCGAGGGCGCGTCCGTTCAGATTCGCGCCAATGCGCGCGACGAGGTGGAATTGTCTCTCGCGGAGATTTCGGACGCATTCGAAGTCCTGCCCGTTCAGCCGTCCGTTGTGAAACTTCCCGGCGCGCGCGAAGCGACCGAATTCGTTTACGACGCGGACGCTTATGCGGCGGGTTCCGCCGGCGACTCCCCCTTGGCCGACCTCAGTGAGATCGGGCGTCTGCGCGGACGTCGCGTCGCGTGGTTGACGCTGCGTCCCGTGACCTACGATCCCGCCGAAGGCACGATCCGCATCGCGACGCGAGTCGATGTCGAGCTGTCGTTCCCCGGCGCGGACGCCGAGGCCACGCAGGTCATGCGCGCGCGCTACGCCGATCCCCGCACCGACGCCATCTTCGCGCGGCTCGCCGCAACACCGCCCGCGTGGCGGTCGAAGCCCGCGTCCGAGTACGGCCCGTCGTCGTACCTCATCATCGGCACGCAGGCTCTCTACGACACGACCGCCTTTCAGGAATTCGTCGCGTGGAAACGGCTCAAGGGATACGACGTCGTGTTCATGACCGTCGCGGAAGCGGGCGGCACCGCGGAGGCTATTCACGCCACCATCCTGAATGCATACGCGACCTGGGAGCGCGTGCCCGCATACGTCTTGCTCCTCGGCGACACCGACACGGTGCCGTTTTTCATCGGTCAGGGCGGCTCGAGCCCGACATCCGATCTGTACTATCAGCTCATGGACGACGCGGACCTCTTCCCCGACATCGGCGTGGGCCGCTTTCCGGCGCGCGACGAACAGCAGCTCACCAACATGGTGACGAAGACGCTGGCGAACGAGCGCGCGGATTTCGCGCAGACGAACTGGGTGCAGACGGCCCTCTTTCTCGCGTCGGAGGATAACCACGACATCAGCGAGGGCACGCACGAGTACGTCATCGGCACTTACATGGATCCCGAGGGCTACGCGAGCGAACGCTTCTACACAAACGAGGGCGCGACCACGATGCAGGTGTTGACGGCGGTAAACGCCGGCGCGTCGCTCGTCACGTATTCGGGCCACGGCGGCGTCACCTCTTGGGCCGACGGACCGGTCGTCGAGCAGAACGAGGTGCGCGATCTCATCAACACCGCGTATCCCATCGTGTTTTCGTTCGCGTGCGTCACCGGCGATTACAGTTACGCCGAGGCGTTTTCCGAAACGTGGCTGCGCGCGACGGGCGGCGCGGTCGCCATGTGGGCGAGCTCCGTCAACAGCTACTGGGATGAAGACGACATCCTGGAGCGCGTCATGTACGACGCGCTCTTCGGCGGCGGCGACCGCATGACGCCGCTGCCCTGGATCGCGGGCATGACCGATTACGGCAAGCTCGGCGTGTGGGAATACTACAACGGCGACGGTCTCTCCCGGCGCTATCTCGAAATGTACAACATCATGGGCGATCCGGAGCAGATGGTGCTCACGCGCGTGCCGGAAGTCCCCGCGTACACGCTTGACGGCGCGATCACCGCCGACGAATCCGACCTCGTGGTGACGGTCGACACCGCTCGCCCCGCGATGGTCGGCATCACGATGGACGGCATGCCGGTCGGCGTCGGGTTCACCGATGCGTCGGGCGTCGCGCCGATTGTCATGTTCGGCCCCGTCGAGGACAAGGCGGAGCTTCAGGTCGTCATTTCCGGTCAGAACCTGATTCCGCAATCGGTTCCGCTGACGGTCGGCGACCAGTTCGAGGGACCGGGCGTACCGTTCAATCCCGGCGACGACGACGCGGACGATGACGACGACCTTCCCGCGGACGACGACGATTTGAAAGGCGATGACGACGACGACGACAAGGGCGGCGACGACGCGGCCTCCGATTCCGGCGACGGGGGCGGCTGCGGCTGCTGAACGGCGATTCGAGATGAACCCACGGCTCCCGGACGCGACGCGCCGGGAGCTTCATGTTTCGCATCCATGCGCATCGCCCATCTGATTCACCAGTTTCCGCCCGAGCGATACGGCGGCGCGGAACGTCACGCGGAGCAGCTCGCCGTCGCGCAGGCCGAGCGGCACGCCGTCTTTTTCTACACGCAGTCCGTTGAACATCGAGGCGATGGAGCTTCCGAGGAATCCGCGGGAGCCATTCGCGTTCGCCGATGGCTCGACCGCCGTCCCGATGCGGATCGCCGGCTCTCGGCGGACATGGCACACGCGTTCGGCGAGTTTCGGCCGGACGTGCTCCACGTGCATCACGGCATTGGCTTTGGCCCCCAAACGCTGATCGATCTGGCGCGGGCGATTCCGACCGTCGCAACGCTGCACGACGACTGGTGGATCTGCCCCCGCGTGCGTCCGATGGTTCGCGGCGAGTCGCCCTGCCCCGGCCCTTCGATTCGGCGGTGCGTTGCGTGTTTTGGCGGCATCGACGGCGATTTGCTGGTCGGCGAGGCCGCCGCGTTTGCCGAGACCGGTCCCGCCCGCGTGTGGATTCGCCGTCGTCGCGACGCCCTGTCCGCGTCAGACTCGTCCGTCGACGCGGCGCGAGTCCGTTTCGCCTCGCTTTTGGAGTCACACCGACTTGCCCGGGCACTCTTCTTCGCGCGGCGTCGCCGGGCGCATGGCGAATTCCTGCAATTCTGCCGCGCGGTCATCAGCCCGTCGGAGCACCTGCTTCGGCGTCACCGCGACGCCGGGCTCGACCTCTCGGCGACCGCACGCGTGATCCCATACGGAATCGACGCCCCGGCTCGCGCGCGAACCGGCGCGGCGCCGCGACCCGTGCGTTTCGCGATGATGGGCAGCCTCGATCGCGACAAGGGAACGCTCCTCGCGATTCGCGCGTTCGAGGGCATCGACTCCGCCGACGCGACGCTCACGCTCATCGGTCCGTGGCGACTGCCGGAACCGCCCGAACGCGCACTGGCCGGGAGCACCGCCGTCCGTTACGCGGGATTCGTGGAGCCGGGGACGCGCGACGTGTGGGGGGAGATCGATGTCCTGATCGTCCCATCGTTATGGGCCGAGAACGCGCCGATGGTCATCACCGAGGCGCACGCGGCGGGTGTGCCCGTCATCGCGGCCGATCACGGTGCGCTGCCCGAGATGGTCGGGCCGGATCGCGGCGGATGGCTCTTCACCGGCCTCGACGCCTTCGCCCTGCGCGCCGTCGTCACGCGCCTCCTTCGCGATCCCGGAGAAATCGACCGCGCGGCGGCGACTATCCGCCCGCCGGTGCCGATCGCAACCGTCGCCGAGTTGATCGACGACGTCTATCGGCATGCCGTGGAATCGTCGAAATAACCGGACGATCCCTTTGACCGTCCCGTCCCGCTCCATATACTGCGCCGATTCTCCCTGCGAGGACCCATGACCCGCTATCTCGTCACCGGCGGCGCCGGTTTCATCGGCCACCACATCGTCCGCGCCCTGCTCGCGGGCGGCCACGCGGTGCGCGTGATCGACAATCTCTCCACCGGTCGCCGCGCCAATCTCGACGGACTCGACGTCGAGTTCATCGCGGGCGACATCCGCGACGCGGCGCTGTGCCGCGAGGTCTGCGACGGCGTCGAATTCGTCTTCCATCAGGCGGCGTTCGTCTCGGTGCCGGCGAGTCTGGCCGATCCCGTCGCATGCCACGAGGTCAACGTCACGGGTTCGCTCAACGTCTTTCGCGCCGCCGCCGACGCGGGCGCGCGCCGCGTGGTCTATGCCAGCTCGTGCGCGGTTTACGGCGACACCGACAAACCCGCCCTCGCCGAGACCGACGCGGGCGCGTTGCTCTCGCCGTACGCGGCGTCCAAGCTCGCGTCCGAGTTGTACGGCCGTATCTTCCCCGCGTGCTACGGTCTCGACACGGTGGGACTGCGTTACTTCAACGTGTTCGGCCCGAGGCAGGACCCAAACTCGCCCTACGCGGCGGTCATTCCGCTCTTCGCGAAGGCGCTTCTCGACGGTACGAGCCCCACGATCTTCGGCGACGGCGAGCAGACGCGCGACTTCGTGTACGTGGACAACGTCGTCTCGGCGAACCTGAAGGCCGCGCACGACGCGCCGCCCTGCGCGCACGTCTTCAACGTCGGCACCGGCGTGGGAACAAGCGTCAACCGACTGGCCGAACTCGTCCGCGCCGAACTCGGCAGCGATCTCAGGCCCGTGCACGCCGAACCGCGCGCGGGCGACATCCGCCACAGCCGCGCCACCATCGACCGCGTCGTTTCGACGCTCGGTTACGTGCCCGCGGTTTCGCTGGAAGACGGCCTGACGCGAACGGTGCGCGCCTATCGCGAGGAATATGCCGCGCTCAAGAAGAGTGCGTCCTGAGTTTCACGACGCGTGCGTCTTGAGTTTCACGACGCGTGCGTCTTGAGTTTC
>JADLEX010000144.1 GCA_020845895.1 Deltaproteobacteria bacterium
ACTCCGCGCGTTGTTCTGCTCGCGCGGCCGTCTTCCACACACACGTGGGGGTGAACCGACCGCATCGGCGATGCGGTCTTCGATGGTCGTGTCTTCCCCACACACGTGGGGGTGAACCGGTGGAGATCTACACCCCCAACGCGCGCCCGGGCGTCTTCCCCACACACGTGGGGGTGAACCGACGAAGCTCGAATCCGGCGTCGCGACCGACGCCGTCTTCCCCACACACGTGGGGGTGAACCGTTGGTGACGGACATGGATACGCCGCCGGGGATGTCTTCCCCACACACGTGGGGGTGAACCGCTGTGTGGAGGCTCAACCCCAACAATCGGGGCGTCTTCCCCACACACGTGGGGGTGAACCGGCGGCGGGGCCTTCAATCCCGTATTCCCCCAAGTCTTCCCCACACACGTGGGGGTGAACCGGGTTGTCACCGTTTCGGCGATGGACGGGCAAAGTCTTCCCCACACACGTGGGGGTGAACAGCCGTTCCCTTTTCAACTTTCAACGGAATCCGGGACAGGCTCTTGACCGTGCGCAGCGATAACGGCTCGCAGCCCTGCTCCAGGCATTTCGTCGAGTTTCTCGGGGCCCGCGGCGTGCGCGGGCAATACACCGGCTACGACGCGCCCGACGACAACGCCTTCGTCGAGCGTGTCATCCGAACGATCAAGGAAGAAGAAATCTGGCCCAACAGCTACGACACCTGGTCCGAGGCCCACGAGGCCATCGACCGATACATACGCTGGTATAACGAGGATCGTATCCACTCGGCGATCGACTACCGAACGCCGTGCGAGGTCGAAGCCGAATGGATCAAACTTATGGCCGCGTAAATCCGTCTCGACTTCGGGGGGACACTACGGAGGGCCGCGTCACCACGGCCAGTGGCGGCCTTTGGCGCGGGCGATCTCGCGCACCGCGTCCCACGTCAACTCCTTTTGCACGGCGAATTCGATGAGCGCGGAATACAGCTCGTACAGCGCCCGTGTGTCGTCGATGGCCTTGTGCGTGGGAGCGGCCTTGATGCCCAGGTCTTCGGTGAGCCGCGCGAGAGAGAACCCCTCGAAGCGCTTGGGCAGCAGCTTTCGCGACATGCGCAGCGTGCACCACCATTCCACCGTCGGCGGCTCCAGATGATGGCGGACGATCTCCTGCCGGATGAACTCGGCGTCGTTCGACGCGCCGTGCGCGATCACCACCGCGCCGTCCAGCATCGGCCCGAGCGTCGTCCACGCCTCGGGAAACGCCGGCTCGCCCTTCACGTCGTTGTTCGAGATGCCGTGCACGGCCTGCGTGTGCGGATCGATCGGGCAGCCGGGATCAACGAGCGTGTCGAACACGCGATCAATGCGTCCCTCGGTCACGAGCACGGCGGCGATCTCGACCACGTGCGCGCGCCCGCGAAACTGCGTGGCTTCGAGATCGAGGGCGACAAGTTTGGGAAGCGGCGGCAGCACGGCGGGCTCCGTCGAAAAAGTCGGCGCAGTTTGGCCGCGAACGGCGATGAGATCAACCGCCCTCGGTCACGAGCGACGCCTGTTCGCCCACGCGGATGACGTCGAGCATCTCCTCGGGCGTCGTCGCGGTTTGCAGGCGCTCGGTGACGTAGCGGCTGTCGTGCAGAAGCTGCGCGATGCCCGATTGCAGCCGCTGATGCACGCGCGGCTGACCCGCGGGCGTGAGCATCACGAACAACAGATGCGCCCGCTCGCCGGAACCCCGGCACGGCACGCCGCCCTCGCTGCGCAGGATCAGCGCGAAGGGCCGTGCGATGCCCGGGAGCCGCGCGTGCGGCATGGCGATGCCGTGGCCGACGTAGGTGCCGATCTGCCGTTCGCGATCGGCCACCGCGCGCACAATCTGGTCCGCGGGCAGCGGCAGCGCAGCGGCACTCATGCGCGCGAGCGCCGCAGCCACCGCCTGGGCCGGCGAATCCGCCTCGATGCCCATGTGCACGTGCGCGGCGGTCACCACGTCGGACAGGCGGATCGTCTCCTCGTCCTCGAACTCGTCGCGGATCGTGCCCACGATCTCCTCGATCACGTCCTCGAGCGTGACGAGGCCGGACCAGCGCCCCGCGTCGTCCGTCACCAACGCGGTGTGGATGCCCCGCTGTTGCATCTCCGCGAGCAGCGTCTCCAACCGCGCCGATTCGGTCACGCGAATCGCCGGGCGCGCCAGCGCCGCCAGATCGGGCGCGCCGTTTGCATTCAGCAGCACATCCTTGAGATGCACGAACCCGACGGGGCGCTCGGAGTCGCCCTCGAGGAGCGGGTAGCGTGTGAACCGCGCCGCACGCGCAATGCGCAGGTTCTCGTCCCATGGGGCGCGCGCGTCGAGGCACACGACCTGGGCGCGCGGGCGCATGGCGTCGCGCACCGCGAGCGCGCCGAGATCGAAGACGTTTTCCATGAAGAGCAGGCGACGAAACGACATCAGCCCCTGCTCCTGCGAGTCGTCGAGGATGATCCGCAGTTCCTCCTCGCTATGGTGTTCCTCGCCCGAGCGGGGCAGACGCATCAGGCCGACGATGGCGACGGAGAGCGTGTTGAGCAGCCACAGCGCGGGGAAAAACAAAGCGCGGAAAAAGCGCAGCGGGCGTGCGGTCCACAGGGCGGCGGCGTCGGCCACGCGGATCGCGATCGACTTGGGTACGAGTTCGCCCAGCACGATGTGTGAGCCCGACACCAGCACGTATGACACGGCGATGCCCGCGGCGTTGCGTGCGGCGGCGTGCGGCAGCGGTCCGGCGATGGCCTCGGCCACCTCGTTGCCGACCATGCCCAGCGCCACGCTGGCGAGCGTGATGCCGACCTGGCATACGCCCAGGTGCTCGTCGAGATGCGCGCGGATGAGGGCGAGCGTTTTCGCGCGCGGATCATCCGTCGCGACGAGCTCCTCCACCCGCGACGCGCGAACCTTGACGATGGCGAACTCGGCCAGCACGAAAAACGCATTGAGCGCGAGCAGCACCAGAATCGAAACGATCCACAGCGCGATCAGCAAACCCACCCCGAATTGGAGGCGTCTCTAGAGTGCCACAGTTTCTGCCGACGGACGAGGAATTTTCGCGGTACTCGAGTCGACGCGGCGAGGACGCACCGTGATATCGGGCTCGAAGTGGGTGTTCACGCCCGTTTACAACACGGAATAACTTGCGAATAATCCGTCGTTCCAGAAATTTGCCGATCCGAATCGCCTGATCGAAGGAGAGCCGGTGCCGACCGGGGAGCGCGCCCGTGGGCGCGCCATCATGGGGATTCTTTGCGCGTTCGCGATCGCGGTCGCGTGGGGCGTCGCCGCGCCTTCGGCCCGCGCCGACGCGCTGTTCACCTACGGTCTCGCTCCGTCGTCCATCTCGGTCGCCAACGCCGCCGTCGCCTGGGGGCGCGGCTACGATGCGTGTTATCTCAATCCCGCGGCGATGACATTTGAAACGCGGCCACTGGCCGGGGCGGGGTATCTCTACGCCGACGCGAATCTGCGCGCCACGCACGCTCCCGATCCCGAATACGACGCCACGCAGGGGCTGTCGCTGGGTGCGACGATCCCGCTTCCGTTTCGCGGCGCGCTGCGCAACCGAATTGCGTTCGGCGTCGGGTTTTTCTTTCCCAACGGCGTCGTGCTCGACCTGCTGGTGCCGTATCCCACCGAACCGCAATACGTGTTGCAGCAAAACGCCGGGCGCAGCCTCGCGGCGGTGTCCGCTCTCTCGATCCTCCCGATTCGTGGTGTGGCGATCGGCGGCGGGACGCAGTTCTACGACAACACGTCGGGCCAGATCGACGCGACGGTCGATGCCGCGGGGCGCGTGGACGCGACCGTTGGAGAGGAGCTCACCACCACCTTTTCACCGATCGCGGGGCTGATTCTCTCGCCCGCCGCGTGGTTCGAAGCGATGCCCGACGTGCGCCTCGCGTTCGTGTTCCGCGACAAATTCGCGACGACCTACGAGATCCCCGTCAACTCGTACATCGGCGACATCCCGCTCGAAGTCGGCATTCGCGCCACGAGCCTCTACACGCCGCGCCACTACGTCGTCGGGTTCGCGCACGTCGCGCCGCGCTGGACCGCGGAGATCGACGCGATCCACTTCGAGTGGTCGAAGTATCCCGATCCGAATCTCGACATCCAGGCCGAGTTCACCATCCCGATCCTGCCGATTTCGTTTCAGGATTCGCAATCGATCGACCCGGACTTTCACGACACGACGAGCGTGCGCGCCGGCGGCGAGTGGACGTTCGTCTCGCGCGATCGATGGGACGCCCGGGCTCGCGCCGGTTACGCGTGGGAGCCGTCGCCGGTGCCCGCGCAGACGGGTGAGACGAACTACCTCGACGGCGACCGGCACGTGGGCGCGGCGGGCGTCGCGATTGGCTGGCGCGACGCCGACGGCCGCGCGTCGCGCGTCGATGTGGGCGGCCAATACCACGCGGTCGTGCCGCGTAAGTTCCAAAAGAACTCGGGCGTGGACGCGGACAACCCCGGCTACCCGAAGCTTGGCGTCGGCGGCGCGCTCTGGGCGGCGGGCGTGTCGTTCACCGCTTCGTTCGACATCGAGGGGATCGCGCCATGAGGATGCGCCGCGCGATCGGGCTCTCGATTCTTCTCGCCGCGTTCGGCGTCGCGACAAACGCGTCCGCGAACCCCTTCGACACCTTCGGCGCGGGCACGCGGGCGATCGGCATGGGCGGCGCGTACACCGCCGTCTCCGACGACATCGCGGGTCTGTACCACAATCCCGGCGCGTTGATTCAGATGAGCGGGCTCGACATCGAACTCGCCTACCACCACGCGTCGCCGCGCCTGCGCATCGCCGATCGCGACATCGATTCCGACGAAAACTCCGGCGTGCAATTCGGCCTGATTCTCACGCAGCGTCTCGCCGGGCGACGCCTGGCCTTTGGCGCCAACGTGTTCCTTCCCGACGACCATGTGATCCGCTTTCAGATGCTGCCCCGACGGCAGGCGCAGTACGTGATGTTCACGAACGACAACCACGTGCTCGTCGTCAACGCGGGCGGCGGCTACGAGATCATCGAGGGGCGTCTGGGTCTCGGCGCGGGGCTCTCGGTGGTCGGCGACAACACGGGCGGCGTCGATCTCACGCTGCGCGAGGACGAGCCCTCCGCCGGATCGCTGGACACGAAACTCAAGCTCATCGCGCGGCCGATCGTCGGCATCTGGGGCCGGCCCTCCCCCGCGTGGCGCGTGGGATTTTGCTATCGCGAAAAGACCGACGTGAAGCTCGACCTGCCCAACAACATCCACGTGCCCGAACTCGGCGTCTTCGAGGACAACCGCTGGAACGTGCTGGCCGAGTCGGAGATCACGCTCATCGCGCGCAGCTACTCGCACTTTTCGCCGCGCATGTTCGCGCTCGGCGTGGCGTTCGACGCACTCCCGCGCACGACCATCACACTCGACGAGACGTGGCGACAGTGGTCGCAGTACCATGACCCCACGGTGCGGCTGAAACTGCGCATCGACGGCGGGCTCGGCCAGATCGTCGAAATCGAGCGCCAGCCGCCGCTCGAATCCGCGAACTTCCACGACATCTTCGTCACGGCCCTCGGTGTCGAGGGTCGGCCGATCGAGCGACCCGGCGCGACGCTCGCCGTGCGCGGCGGCTACATCTATTCGCCCACACCCGCCCCGCATCAGCACGGCCCCACGAATCTGGTCGATACCACCTCGAACACGGTCTCGGTGGGCGTCGGATTCACGGCGAAGGACCCCCTCGACGCCATCGACGAGTGGAGCCTGAACACTTACGGCCGCGTGATGTTTCTCCAGGAGCAAACGGTCGAGAAATCGTCCGACGACGACCCGGTCGGCGACTACACTTTCGGCGGATACGTCCCCGGATTCGGCGCGTCGATCACCGCGAAATTTTAGGGCATCCGCCCCGCCGATCGGCGTATTTTGTTGACGCCCCCGAGCGGATATGGTGGAGTGCGACGCGCGTCGGCCTCGCCGATTTTCGCCGTTCGTTTTTTCCCGCCAAAGAGGGTTTTGCCATGAAGGATCCGCGCCTTTCCGAACTCGCCCGGGTGCTCGTCGACTACTCCTGCAAGGTCAAACGCGGCGATGTCGTCATGATCACGGCGATCGGTGTCGACACGCTGCCGCTCGTCAAGGAGATCCACAAGCTGGCGCTGCTGCGCGGCGCGGACTGCGTGGATTACGAGTTCATCGATCAGGAAATCACGCGCGACTTTTACAACCTCGCCGACAAGCGCCAGATCGCGTGGTTCCCCCAGCACAAGCTCGACTTCATGAAGAAGGTGACGTGCTACATCGCGGTGCGCGGCTCGGACAACTCGATGGTGTTCGCCAACGCCGACCAGCGCAACATTTCGGAGCGCTCGAAGGTGATGCACCCGATCCTCGACCAGCGCGTCAACCACACGCGATGGGTCGTGACGATCTTTCCCACACACGCCACCGCGCAGGAAGCGAAGATGAGCCGCGAGGAGTTCGAGGACTTCTACTTCGGCGCGACGATCTACGACTACGCCGCGCTCAAGCGGCGGCAGGCGAAGCTCGCGAAGCTCATGGAACGCACGCGCGAAGTGCGGATCACGGCGAGCGACACGGACCTGACGTTTTCGATCGCGGGGATGCCGGCGATTTCGTGCTTCGGCGACCGCAACATCCCCGACGGCGAGGTCTTCACCGCGCCGGTGCGCGATTCGGTGAACGGCCACATCAAATACAACGCTCCGTCGATCTACCAGGGCAAGGAATTCGACGGCGTCTATTTCGAATTCAAGAACGGCAAGATCGTGAAGGCCGAATGCGGGCCGATGACGAAGGCGCTCAATGAGGTGCTCGATACCGACGAGGGCGCGCGTTACATCGGCGAGTGGTCGATCGGCACCAACCCCAACATCCGCAAGCCGATGCGCAACATCCTCTTCGACGAAAAGATTTTCGGCTCGATCCACTTGACGCCGGGCCGCGCCTACGACGAATGCGACAACGGCAACCGATCGGCCGTGCACTGGGATCTGGTGAAGATCCTCGTCGGTGACGGCGAGATCCTCTTCGACGGCAAAACGATCCAGAAGAACGGCGTCTTCGTCCACAAGGATCTGCTCGACCTCAATCCGCCCAAGGAACGCAAGCAGGCCGAGGCGTACCTGAAGAAGAACGGCGGGAAGTGAAGAGGCGAGGCCCGAGCATCTAGCGGACAGCGAAGGGATTCCGCACGCGGACGTCGCCGAACCGCGCGTCCGCTTGCAGGTCCTCGGTCCACAGCACCGACGCGCCCATCGCCTGCGCGGAACGCACGATCATCGCGTCCCAGAAGTGGATGCGGTTGCGCTCGGAGATCTCGATCGCTCTCAGCACGTCGTCGGCGGTCGGGCGGTGAACGTGCCAATCGCCGAAATCCCGGACGATCTCCTTCGCCAGTGCGATGGTGATGGGCGACGCAATCTTTCGCGTGGAGACCACGAAAAACTCGGCGAGAACCTGCGTGCTCAGCGCGCCTTCGTCCGCAGCCATCAGGCGGTCGATCAGTTGAGCGGCGAAGTCCCGTTTTCGTCCGGCTCCGGCGTCGTGGGCATAGACAAGGATGTTGGCGTCGACGAACTCCATTTCTGTCAACGCTCGTGCAACTCTTCCCGGGTCCAAGTTGCGCAGCCGGCCGTGCCGAGGTCGTAGCCCTTTTTCAGGCGAGTGCGAATGCGTCGGAAAGACCTGTTCCGGCGACTCTTTTCGCTGTCGGACTGAACTCGAATGTGCGCCTCGACCGCTTTCTCCACCCATTTGGAAAGCGGAACGCCCGCCCGTTCCGCGAGACGTCTTGCCTCCGCGGCCGTCTCCTCGCTGACGGCGACCGTCATCCTCGAACGCGCCATGTCGCTTCCTTTCCCGGGAAAATCCCAAGACTCCGACCGCCACCACTATAACTCGGAACGGTGTCAGGACGAAATCTTCGGTCGCCACGACTTCGAGTTGGGCTTTCGCCGAGTCGCCTCGACTCATTCAGCCCCCTTGACGCACGAAAAATCGCGCCCATTAATCACGCCTCCCCGCGCTGTCAAGACCCCGTAACATGCTGATTATGTTGTGGAATAATCATTTTTTGCGGTTGACAGCCCCTTGGCGGTGGTTAGGTTTTCTTCGGACGGAGAACACAGCCCCCGTGACGACGGGGCCGGGACATAAACGGAACATTCGGACATTCACGAGCAACACAACACGCAACGCAGGAGGCACGCCATGACCCTCATCCGCTGGAACGAAACCTTCCCCACCACCGCTTTCGACCGACTCTTCGACAACTGGTTCGAGCGCGTCGCGCCCGAGCGCACCAACGTCGCCTTCGCCCCGCGCGTCAACGTGTGGGAAGACGCCGACAACATCTTCCTCGCGCTGGAACTGCCGGGTCTCGCGAAGGAAGACGTGAAGATCCACGTCGAGAACGGCCGGCTCACGATCTCCGGCGAGAACAAGTTCGAGCGCGACGAAAAGAAGGAGACCTTCCACCTCGTCGAGCGCCGCTACGGCCGGTTCGAGCGCAGCTTCAACCTGGGCGACCAGGTCGATGTCGAGAAGATCTCGGCGAAGATGGACAAGGGCATCCTGACCGTCACCCTCGGCAAGAAGGACATCAGCAAGCCGAAGCAGATCGAGGTCGAGGTCCACTGACGCACCTTGGGCTTCATTCGGGCCGGGCCGGTTCGTCGCCCGGTCCGTCTCCATAGACCGCGCCCCGGCCCGTCGGCCGGGGTTTCGTTTTGGGATCGGTTCGACTTCCCCCGACGCGCTTGGCGCCGGATGACGGCGCTTGACAGCGGTTGCGGCGTCGGGCGCAATACGCGCGGTTTCCAAAAGCGGTGTGCCTTGCGCAGTTTTCTTCGAATTCTCGCGGGAGTCGGCGCGATCTGCGTCGGTTGCGCGCTCTTCGCCGCGTGCGGCGCGGACACGCCGATCGCTGATCCGCGCCGCCCGGACGACGTCGCGCCCCCTCGCGAACGCACGGTCGAGGACGAGGCCGAACAGCGGCCCTTCGAGTTCGCGGGCTCGGCGCTGGAATCGCGCTGGCGCGAGGCGGTCATGGGCGTGCCGACATGGCGCGCCGACGCAGCGGCCTGCCGCGCGCACTGCGAGGACTGGTGTCCGCGCGCGGCCGAGTGTCTGATCGGCCCGTTTTCCCACATCGGTCGATGCAAGGCGCTGTGCCTCGACCCATGCACCGAAGGGCTGTGGCCCGCCGAGTTCGCCGCCTGCGCGCGCGACGCGAAAGACTGCAAGGACCTGCGCGAATGCACCCGCGACCTGCGCGAGGTCTTCGACCTCGGTCCCGCGGAAAAGGACGCGCCCTAAGCGCTCGTCCTTTCGAGCGTCTTGTCCATCGCCGCGAGTTTTGCCGCCAGCTCATTCAGCATCGGCGTGGTGAGCGCCTGCGGGCCGTCGCACAGCGCGGTGTCGGGGTCGGGGTGCGACTCGACGATGAGCCCATCGGCTCCCGCGGCTTTGGCGGCGAGCGCCATGGGCACGATGATGTCGCGCTCGCCCGCCGCGTGGCTGGGATCGACGATCACGGGCAGGTGCGTGAGCCGTTTGAGCACCGGCACGGCCTGAAGATCGAGCGTGTTGCGCGTGGCGTTTTCGAACGTGCGAATGCCGCGTTCACACAGGATCACCTGCGTGTTGCCGCCCGCGAGGATGTACTCCGCGGCGAGCAGCAACTCCTCGATCGACGACATCATGCCGCGCTTGAGAAGAATTGGCCGCGCGCAGCGCCCGGCCTCGGCCAGCAGCGCGAAGTTTTGCATGTTGCGCGCGCCGATCTGGAGCATGTCGGCCTGCTGCGCGACGCGCTGCACATCGCCGGGGTCGAGCACTTCGGTGACGATGGGCAGAACGAATTTGCGCCCCGCCTCGACGAGCAGCTCGAGCCCTTCCCACCCCATGCCCTGAAACGAATAGGGCGATGAGCGCGGCTTGAAGACGCCGCCGCGCAGCATGGACGCGCCGGCCTCGCGCACGATGCGCGCGGATTCGAAAATCTGCTCGCGGCTCTCGACCGCGCAAGGCCCGGCGATGAGCGCGAACGCGCCGCCGCCGAAGAGGGCATTGCCGATCTTGATCTGCGTGTCGCGGCGTCCCGCCTCACGCGCGGCGAGCCGATAGGGCTTGGGCTTGCCGGGTTTCGACGCGGGCGTTTCACAGACGGGCGCGGGCTCGGACGGCGCGGCGATCTCGACGACCGGCTCCACGCCCTCGTAGCCCTTGGTGCGGATGGGATAACACCCGAGCACCTTGAGCACGCGGGCGCGTTCCCGCATGGCGTCGAGCGCCGCCGTCATGCGCGGGTCGTCCGCGTGGCCCTCGACGTCGATGTAGAACTGGTATTCCCACGGCGTGTTGGCGAGCGGGCGACTTTCGAGCTTGACCATGTTGACGTGCGCGTCGTGCAGCGGACGCAGGCACGCGAGCAGCGCGCCCTCGGAATGATCGGTGACGAGCACGAGCGAGGTCTTGCACGGAATACGCCGGTCGTATGCCACGGCCTTTTTCGCGCAGACGACGAACTTGGTGAAATTTTCGCGCTGATCGGCGATGTCGCGCTTGAGCACGGCTAGACCGTAGACGGCCGCGGCCTCCTCGCTCGCGATGGCGGCGTGCGTGACGTCCTGCGTGTCTTTCACCCGGCGCACGGCCTCGGCGGTGTCGGTGAAACTCTCGATCGTGCATTGCGGCATTTGATCCAGGAACTCGCCGCACTGAAGCAGCGCCTGCGGGTGCGACGCGATGTGACGGATACGCCCGAGCGGCGTCCCCTCGATGCCGATCAGGCAATGTTCGACGCGCCAGACTTCCTCGCCGACGATGACGAGCGACGAGGTTTCGAGCAGGCGGTAGGTGGCGTTGATGCTGCCCGCGATGGTGTTTTCGAGCGGCAACACGACGAAGTCCACATCGCCCGCCTCGCACGCGGCGACGGCCTCGGGGAATCCGCGATAGCCGATGAACGCGCACGCGCCCGACTTCGCGCCGAAGTACTTGTTCGCGGCCAGATGGCTGTAGGCGCCCTCGACGCCCTGAAACGCGACCTTGACGAGCGAGGCGGATTCGCCCTGCGCGCGCGCGGCGAGATGGCGCTGCTGGTCGTCGATCGAGTATTCGAGAATGTCGTGAAAAATGCGCCGCACGAAGTAGGGATTCAAGCCGCGATCACGCGCCTTTTTTTCGAGCTTCGCGAGCAGTTCTTTTTCGCGATCGCGGTCACGCAGCAGCGCCGCCGGCGACTGGGCCTTGGCGTCGGCGACGCGCTCGACGAGCCCGACGCGCCGTTCGAGCGCGGCGAGCAGCGAGTCGTCCGTCTCGTCGAGTTCGCGGCGCAGATCCTCCAGACCGTTCATGGGCGTTTTCCGTTTCGTCGATGCTGATAAAGGCCCCAGACGATGGCGTCGTAGAGGGCGTCCCAACTGGCCTTGATGACGTTTTCGCTCACGCCGATCGTGCCCCAGGTCGTGTGTCCGTCGCCGGTTTCGATCAGGACGCGGGTGACGGCCTTGGTGCCGTCGGCGCCTTCGAGCACGCGAACCTTGTAGTCGAGCAGCGAGATGAGGCGCAGTTCCTCGAACGCGGGTTCGAGACATTTTCGCAGCGCGTTGTCGAGGGCGTTGACCGGACCATTACCCTCGGCGGCGGTGACGTAGCGCTTGCCGCGCACGCGCACCTTGACCGTCGCGTCGACCAGCATGTCGCGCTCGGTGCGCCGGTGCAGGTGGATGTCGTAGGCGTCCACGGTGAAATACGGCCGCAGCAGCTTTGCCTCGCGCAGCAGCAACAGGCCGAGCGACGCGTCGGCGGCCTCGTAGGTGTAGCCCTGGTATTCGAGATTCTTGACGCGACCGAGCAGGTGTTCGAGCTGCTCCTTGCCGAGTTTCAGTCCGAGTTCCGACGCGCGGTGCAAAATCATCGAGCGGCCGGCGATTTCGGAGACGACGAACTTGTTGACGTTGCCCACGAGCCGCGGTTCGACGTGTTCGTACGTGCGCGCGTCGCGGCTCACCGCCGAACCGTGCGCGCCGCCCTTGTGCGCGAAGGCGCTCTTGCCGACGAAGGGCTGATAGGGATCGTGGTGCAGGTTCGCGATTTCGGACACGTAGTGCGACACGTCGGTGAGCTCGGCGAGTTTGCCCGGCGGCAGGCACCGGCGATTCATCTTGAGTTCCAGCGTCGGCGCGATGGTGCACAGGTTCGCGTTGCCGGTGCGTTCGCCGTAGCCGTTGATCGTGCCCTGAACCATCACGCAGCCGCGCTCGACGGCGGCGAGGCTGTTCGCGACCGCGCATCCGCTGTCGTTGTGCGTATGGATGCCGAGGCGCGCGAAGCCGTCGCGGCGCAGTTCGTCGACGATGTCCGCGACGCGGCCGGGCAGGGTGCCGCCGTTGGTGTCGCACAGCACGACGAAATCCGCGCCGGCATCCGCCGCCGCGCGCAGGGTGGCCTTGCCGTAGGTCGGGTTCGCCGCAAAGCCATCGAAAAAATGCTCGGCGTCGTAGATGACCTCGCGGCCCTTCGACTTCAGATACGCCACCGAGTCGCCGATCATGGCGAGGTTTTCTTCTTCGGTGGTTTCGAGCGCGACGCGCACGTGGAAGTCCCACGTCTTGCCGAAGATACAGATCTTGTTCGCGCCCGATGCGAGCAACGTGCGCAGGCCCTCGTCCTTGGCCGCGTCGGTTTTCTTGCGCCGCGTCGCGCCGAACGCCACGAGCGCGGGGGCGACGTCGGGATCGTCGCGCAATACGCGAAACAGCTCGCCATCCTTCGGATTCGAACCGGGGTAGCCGGCCTCGATATAGGCGATGCCGAACTTCGCGAGACGCTGCGCGATCTTGACCTTGTCGAGCATCGAGAGCGTCATGCCCTCGCGCGCCGCGCCGTCGCGCAGCGTGGTGTCGTAAAGAACGACCTCACCGGAATCGTTCGCCGGTTGGGCTCGGCGCGGGCTCATGCGCGGCCCTCCGCGAGCAGATGATCGCGCACGCGGTCGCCCACCTGCGTGGTCGTGATGCCCATCTGCCCGGCGGCCTGTCCCGTCATGTCGGTTTGGATCGTGCGGATCATCGCGCGCTCCACCGCCTCGCCCGCCTCGGTTTCGCCGAGATGGTCGAGCATCATCTTCATCGCGCCGATCGCGGCGATGGGGTTGATGCCGCCGGTTCCCTTCCACGGCGGGGCCGAGCCGCCGATGGGCTCGAAAATCGCCGTGCCCTCGGGGTTGATGTTGCCCCCCGACGCCACGCCGAGCCCGCCCTGAATGATCGCGGCCAGATCGGTGATGATGTCGCCGAACATGTTGTCGGTGACAATGACGTCGAAGGTGTGCGGGCGCTCGACGAAATACAGCGTGATCGCGTCGACGTGGTTGTATTCGCGACGGATGTCGGGATATTTCGCGTCGCCCATTTCGTCGAACGCGCGTTGCCACAGATCCCACGCGAAGGTCAACACGTTCGTCTTGCCGCACAGGGTGAGCTGTTTCTTCTTGCCCCGACTCCGCGTCGCCTCGAACGCGTAACGCAGCGTGCGGTCCACGCCCTTGCGCGTGTTGATGCTCTCCTGAACGGCGACCTCGTCGGGCGTTCCCTTTTTGTGGAACCCGCCCGCGCCGACGTAGAGTCCTTCGGTGTTTTCGCGCACGACGACAAAATCGATGCCGTCGGAATGCACCTCGCGCAGCGGGCACGGCACGCCGGGATAGAGTTTCACGGGACGCAGGTTGATGTACAGATCAAGCTCGAAACGCAAATAGAGCAGCACGCCTTTTTCGAGAATGCCGGGTTTGACCTCGGGCGTTCCGACCGCGCCGAGCAGTGTGGCGGGTAGACGTTTGATCTCGGAGAACATCGCGTCGGGGACGAGTTCGCCCGTGCGCAGGTAGTGATCGCCGCCGAGCGGAAACTCGTGCGGACGCACGGCAAAACCGAAGCGGTCGGCCGCCGCGCGCATCACCTTCATCGCCTCGGCGACGACCTCGGGCCCGGTTCCGTCGCCGCCGATCACGCCGACATCGTGCGTTGTCGTCACCGCGCTGCCCCTTTCGTCCGCTTCGCGCTCGCCGCGCGCTTCGTGGCCGTCGCTCGTTTCGCGGGGGGTTTGACCGCCGTTTTCTTCACGCCGACGCGCTTGTGGTAGAGGCGGTTGATCGCGTTGAGATACGCCTTGGCGCTCGCCTCGATCACGTCGGTGGCGATGCCGCGCCCGTTCATGACTTGGCCTTTGTCGGAAATCATCACCGTGACCTCGCCCAGGGATTCGAGGCCCTGCGTGGTCGCGGTGACCTGATAACGAAGCAACTCGCCGCGAAAACCCACCGCCTTGGCGATGGCGCGGCACAGGGCGTTGACCTGTCCGTCGCCGGTGGCGTTGGCCTCGACGATCTTCGCGCCGCGCCGCAGCTTGACCGCCGCGATGGGGGCCACGCCCATGCCCGTGAACGACGAGAACGACTCGAAGTGGAATTGGTCGGGCACGTCGCCGATCTGCTCGAGGGCGATGACCTCCATCTCCTGCGAGGTCACGGTTTTCTTGGCGTCGGCAAGCGCCTTGAACGCGCGGAACGCCCGGTCGAGCGCGTCGCCGTCGAGGTAATAGCCCATTTCTTCGAGCTTCGTCGCGAAGGCGTGCCGTCCACTGTGCTTGCCCATGACGATGTTTTCGGACTGGTAGCCCACGAGCTCGGGCTTCATGATCTCGTAGGTGCTGCGTTCCTTGAGCACGCCGTCCTGATGGATCCCCGACTCGTGCTGGAAAGCGTTGACCCCCACCACGGCCTTGTTGCGTGGAACTTGGTAGCCCGTCAGGCGGCTGACCTTGCGCGATGTGTCGCCGATCTGCTTCAGGTCGAGGCCCACGTCCACGCCCGACAGGTCGCGGCGCACGTGAAGCGCCATCGCCACCTCTTCGAGCGCCGCGTTTCCCGCACGCTCGCCGATGCCGTTGATCGCCACCTCGGCCTGCCGCGCCCCCGCGCCGATGCCCGCGATCGTGTTCGCCACCGCGAGGCCCAGGTCGTCGTGGCAGTGCACGGACCACGTCACCTTGCGCCCGCCCTTCGTTTCGCGCACGAGCGTTTTGATGAGCCGCGCGAATTCGTCGGGCAGCGCGTAGCCGACCGTGTCGGGCACGTTGATCGTCGTCGCGCCGGCCTCGATCGCCGCGGAAAAGACCTTCACCAGAAAATCGACATCCGATCGCGTCGCGTCCATCGCCGAAAACTCGACGTCGGCGCAAAGGCTTTTGGCGAGCTTCACCGCACGCACGGCCTGCGCGAGCACCTCGGCGGGCGATTTGCGAAGCTGATGCACCATGTGCGAGGCCGACGTCGAGATGAACGTGTGGATGCGGCCGCGCTCGGCGGGCGCGATGGCCCGCGCCGCGCAGCGGATGTCCTCGTCGTTCGCCCGGGCCAGCGCCGCGATCACCGGTCCGCGCACTTTTTGCGCGATCGTATTCACCGCGGCGAAATCGCCCTCGGACGCGATGGGAAATCCGGCCTCGATGATGTCCACGCGCAGCCGCGCGAGCTGCTCGGCGATCTCGAGTTTTTCGCCGGCGTTCAGAGAGATCCCCGGCGACTGCTCGCCGT
This sequence comes from Deltaproteobacteria bacterium, assembly GCA_020845895.1. NCBI lineage: Bacteria > Pseudomonadati > Myxococcota > Myxococcia > Deltaproteobacteria bacterium. Next base: position 15,627 of record JADLEX010000144.1, read on the forward strand.
CGCGCAGCGTGGTGTCGAAGATCAGAACGCGGTCGGGAACTGATGCGGGCATCGCGGCTCCTTATTTCTTGATCCACGAGAGCATGGCGCGCAACTTCTTACCGACCACCTCGACCGGGTGCTCGGCATCGCGCCGCAGGCGGGCGTTGTAGCGGGGGCGGCCCGCCTGGTTTTCCAAAATCCAGTCGCGGGCGAAGGTGCCGTCCTGGATCTCGGCGAGGATGCGTTTCATCTCGGCGCGGGCGCGATCGTCGATCACGCGCGGGCCGCTCATCACGTCGCCGTATTTCGCGGTTTCGGAAATCGACGCGCGCATGCCCGAGATGCCCTGCTCGTAGATGAGATCGACGATGAGCTTGAGCTCGTGCAGGCACTCGAAATACGCAACCTCGGGCTGATAGCCCGCCGCGACCAGCGTGTCGAATCCGGCGCGCACCAGTTCGCTCGTGCCGCCGCACAACACGGCCTGCTCGCCGAACAGGTCGGTTTCGGTTTCCTCGGCGAAGGTGGTTTCGAGCAGTCCCGCCCGTGCCGCGCCGATGCCCGCGCCGTAAGCGAGAGCGATCTTGCGCGCTTTGCCCGTGGCGTCCTGATGAACGGCGATGAGCGCGGGCACGCCCTTGCCCTCTTCGTACACGCGGCGGACCATGTGACCCGGGCCCTTGGGCGCGATCATGCACACGTCCACGTTTTTCGGCGGCACGATCCGGCCGAAGTGGATGTTGAAGCCGTGGGCGAAAAACAGTGCGGCGCCCGCCTTCAGGTTCGGCTCGACCGCCGTCTCGTACAGCGCCTTTTGCGCCATGTCGGGCACGAGCATCATGATGAGGTCGGCGCCCTTCGCGGCTTTCGCCGGATCGGCGACGGCGAGCCCCGCGGCGGTCGCGGCCTTGGCCGAGCTGCTTCCCGCGCGCAGACCCACCACCACCTTCACGCCCGAATCCTTCAGGTTCTGCGCGTGGGCGTGGCCCTGCGAGCCGTAACCCATGATCGCCACCGTCTTGCCCTTGAGCGGCGCGAGCGGTGCGTCCTTCTCGTAATACATCGTCGCCATCATTCTCTCCCCGTTTCGATGTGATCCCCGAACGGCAGGCCGCGCGGGAGTTTGCGTTCTTCGTATCGCGGGTATCCATTCCCGCGAGAATCCCTCACCCCCTTCCCCTCTCCCGTCTGACGGGAGAGGGGAAGGGGGTGAGGGCCTCCCACACCGCGACCACTCACTTCCCCCGGCTCATCGCCGCCTTGCCCGTGCGGCAGATCTCGACGATGCCGTAAGGCGCCATCAGTTCCTGAAACGCCTTGAGCTTCGCCGAGTCGCCCGTGACCTCGGCGACGAGCGCGTTTCGCGACACGTCGATCACGTTTCCGCGAAACGTGTTCACCAGATCGAAGATCTCGACGCGCTTGGCCGGCGGCACCGTGACCTTGATGAGCATGAGCTCGCGGCCCACCGACGCGTCGGGGTCCAGGTGCGAGATCTTGATGACGTTGATGAGCTTGTGGAGCTGCTTTTCCACCTGCTCCATCGGGTGCTCCGCCGCGTTGACCACGATCGTCATGCGCGACAACGTCGGGTCCTCGGTCTGCCCGACGGCGAGCGAGTCGATGTTGAACCCGCGCCGTGCGAACAGCCCGGCGATGCGCGTGAGCACGCCCGGCTTGTTTTCCACCAGCACCGAGAGCGTCATCTTCATACTTCGTCCTCCACCTGCTCGTGCACGTGGCCGCCGGGCTTCACCATCGGCGTCACGTTTTCCTCGCGCGCGACGCGTACGTCCACCAGCACCGGGCCGTCATGCGCGAGCGCCTCGGCGGCCTGCTGGTCGAAACGCGCGACGTCGGTGATGCGCATGCCGCGGATTCCGTAGGCTTCGGCGAGCTTCACGAAATCCGGCGGGGCGTCGGGCGGAAGACTAACTCCGCTATACCGTCGATTGTACATCAGCGCCTGCCACTGGCGGACCATCCCAAGAAAGCCGTTGTTCATGATGAAAATCTTGACCGGCAGCTTCTCGGCCGAAGCCACCGCCAGCTCCTGAATGCACATCTGGATCGAGCCGTCGCCGGTAATGAGAACGACCTGGTCGTTCGGACGGGCGATCTGCGCGCCGATCGCCGCGGGGAGGCCGAACCCCATCGTGCCGAGGCCCGACGACGAAAGCCACTTGTTCGCGTGCCTGAACCCCCAATACTGCGCCGACCACATCTGATGCTGGCCCACGTCCACGCATACGATCACGTCCTCGTGCGTGAGCTTCGAGAGCCGACGGATCGCGTACTGCGGCTTGAGCTCGCTCGGGGTTCCGTCGGCGGCGTCCAGCGGATACTTCGCGCGGATCGTGTCGATCGCCGCGTACCACTCGGCACGGTCCGGCGGAGAGGGGTCCTTGTCCAGTTCCTCCAGCAGCGCTCGCAGCACATCGCGCACGTCGCCGACGATCGGCACGTCCACCTTGATGTTCTTTTCGATCTCGGCGGGGTCGATGTCGATGTGCACGATCTTCGCGTTCTGGCCGAACGATGTCTTGTTGCCCGTCACGCGGTCGTCGAAACGCACTCCAATCGCCAGCATCGCGTCGGCGCGGGTGATGGCCCAGTTGGCGTAGCTCGTGCCGTGCATGCCGAGCATGCCCAGCGATTTGGGATCGTCCTCGGGAAACGCGCCGAGGCCCATGATGGTCGTCGTGACCGGAGCGTTGATCCTGTGCGCGAGCTGCCGCAATTCGGCCGCCGCGCCGGAGCGCATCACGCCGCCGCCGCAGTAGATGATCGGCCGTTTCGACGCGCGGATCAGGTCGGCCGCGGCCTTGACCTGCTTCGGGTGGCCGCCTGTGGTCGGCTTGTAGCCCGGCAGATCGATCTCGGTGGCGAGCCTGAACTGGTGCATCGTTTTCGAGATGTCGGAGGGCACGTCGATCAATACGGGCCCCGGGCGACCGGTCAAGGCGATGTGAAACGCCTCCTTCACCACGCGCGGGATGTCGTGAACGTCCTTGATGAGGTAGCTGTGCTTCACGATCGGCAGGGTGATGCCGAAGATGTCGGCTTCCTGAAACGCGTCGGTGCCGATGTTGTAGCTCGGCACCTGGCCGGTCAGCACCACCATCGGGATCGAGTCCATGTGGGCGTTGCAGATGCCGGTGACGAGGTTTGTCGCGCCCGGCCCCGAGGTTCCGAGACACACGCCGACTTTACCCGAGGCCCGCGCGTAGCCGTCCGCCGCGTGCGACGCGCCCTGCTCGTGCCGTACGAGCACGTGCCGGATCCCGCTGTCGAGCAACCCGTCATAAATCTGTATGACGGCACCGCCCGGGTAGCCGAAAATGACCTCGACCCCTTCGGCTTCCAGCGATTTGATCAGCGCCGTCGCGCCGTTGATCTTCATGTCCGCTTCGCCTCCCGGCCCGCGCCCGCCTACTCTCCGGCGGACGGCGACGGCCAAAAAAAACCGGCCCCGTTTTCCCGGGACCGGCTGTCTGTCTGTTTTCGCGACGCGACGGCTTCGGACCCGGTTACACCGAGCCGATAAGAACCAGGACGAGAATAAATCGCCCGAAGGCCTTCACATTGCGCATGGTCCGACCATCTGCCACAGGTTCGTCGCGCGTGTCAAGCAATCCTACGAAAAGGTAGTGGGTCAGTTTAACGCGTGCGACGTCATTCCGAGCGATCCGCCGAAGCGACGGCGAGGCGGAGAGTCGAGGAATCCCTTTCAACTTCGCGAATCAAAGGGATTCCTCCGCTCCGCTTCGCTCCGGTCGGAATGACCATCGTATCGCTTCGCGCAAACTGACCCACTACCTACGAAAAAGCGGCGCGCGGCGGGCAATCACGGCGCGATGGTGGTCGACGTCGTCGATTTCGGCGCGATCGTCGAGGTGGTGGTCGTGGTCGTTGTCGGTTTCTTCGTGGTGGTCGTCGAGGTCGTCGTGACCGTCGAGACGGGCACCGGCGGTTTGGAGTCGCCCGGCACGGGCGTGGCCGCGGGCGCCGGCGTCTTTTTTTCCGCCGCCTGATCGAGCTGCTTTTTCATCTCCTCGGTCGTCAGGGGGCCGAAGACGCCCTTCGGCGTTTCGCGCGTCGCCACAAAAACGGGATGCAGAAATTCGCCGGTAGGATTCTCGGGCCGGATGCTCACCAGCGGCCCGCCGCCCGCGGCACGTCGCCCGCTGCCCGGACCCTCGGTCGTTGGGCCCTCGGGCCACATCTCCGAGGGTCGCATCGCGGTGTACACGCCGTCCTGCCCGCTCTCGGCCTTGCGCAGCTCGGGCTCCAGTTGGCCGAACACGCCCTCGCCGCGCTCGCCGGGGGTCAGCGCGCGCCAAACGCCGTCGCGATCCTCGCCGGTCGGCGATGCCGCGCCGTACACGCCCTCGCGCGACATCGCACCGGGACGCATCGCGCCGTAAACGCCCTCGCTCGGCGGCTTTTCGGGCAGCACCCACGTGTCGGGCGTCAGGGGATCCTTCGAACGCACGAGACCGAACGGCGCGGTGACGTCCACGAGTCCGATCCGGTATTCGACGCCCTCCAGGTTTTTCGCGAGCTGCGCACACCGGACCACCGCCGCGACGTGGTCGCGCATTTTGACGATGGTCGCGTACGGGTCGCCCGCGACGAACGGATCGAGCACGTAGTCGGGTTTGGTCTCGTCCTCGCCTCCGCGCAGCTTGGGATCGAAGGTCGGCAGTTTCGGGATCGTCGTCATCGCCTCGATCGTGGGCATCCCGGCGGCGCAGTCGGGCATTCCCGGGACCTTGTCCTCGACCATGTGGCCCCAGATCTTCAGGTGCGCGAGGTAGTTTGCCATCGTGACGAGCACGCTCTCGTCGAGCTGGGAGTTGTAGTCGATGCGGATGCGGCCATCGGGCTCGCGATGCAGCCGGCGCTCGACATTGTTGAGTTTGGCGAGCATGCGGCTACCCGAACTTTGCAGCATGTTCGAGATCTTGTCGGGCTCGGTGTGGTAGCGAATGCGTCGCGTCCACATGGCATTCTGGAGTTTTTGCAGCCAACCTTTCGCTTGCGGGAACAGTTGCTCGTTGTTCTTCGCGTTCAGGATCGGGCGACCGGTCTGCTTGTCGTAGTAGACGCGTTGCTCCGACGGAAACAGCGTCTTGGGTACATCGGGAAACAGATCCTCGGTGCTCGCGGGTTTGACGTCGAAGGGCAGCAACGGCTCGGGGCGGGGGATCGGCGTCGCCGACTCCATCGCTTCGCGGTCGATGCGCATCGCCTCGCCGCGTCCCTCGATCATCCCCGCGTGGTCCGGGCGTGTGGGGGGACCGGACGCGGCCACCACGACCACCGAGGGCGGCGGGCTGCGGAAGTAGGACACTACCGACACGATCGCGGTGAACACCGCCAGCCCCGCCAGCAGAAGCAGCGCGAAATCGAAAGTCGTCAGTTCGTGCCGGCGCATCGCTCCCAATGCCTGTCCGCTCTGTCGCCCGATTTTTTAGCGTAGCACAATTCCGAAGGCGACAACAAAGATTCGGCGCGCGAAGGACGTTATCGGTCGGCGCGGCGCACCGACGCGTCGAGCGCCAGCCGCGCGGCCGTTCCGCCGCTGACCAGGCGGACGCGCTCCGGCAACAGGCCGACCAGCGTCATGAACGAGTTTTCGAGATTGAGTCCGCCATCGCTCGTCATGTACACGTACGACACCGTGCCGGGCGGATACCCCTCCAGCTCCGCGGCCATGTTCTCGGGGCTCACGTAAAACGGTTCGGTCAAACCGCTCCCGCTGTCGTCGATCCCTCGCCACTCGCGCGGGCGGAACAGAACGACCTCGCCTCCGTCCTCGCCGGGAAGCACATTGAAGAACTGGTCCTCCTGCCAACCGGTGAAGGTCGGCAACATGTAGGGGACGTCGACCGGGAAGACGCCGGCGATTTCGCCGCCCGCGTATCGGGGCAGGAATTGGGTCTCGGCCTCTTCCCACGTGTGCCACCATTCCCAGTGGACGGTCCCTTCGGTGTCGAGGATCCGCGCGTCGGCTTCCGTGGCGGCGACGAAGGCGGCCTGCATGTCCTCGGTCAAGGACGCGGGATAGGCGTACAGGTGGCCGCTGGGCGGAAGCATGAAGTAGTCCGCGCCGGTTAGACGGCTCTGTTCGTAGTACCACTCCAAAACGTCGGGGGCGAGGCGCGGCAGGTGAGGCGAAATCGACCACGTCATCGGCGCGCAGGAGTTCACCGGCTGTTCGCAGTCCGCCAGGCGCTGTCGCAGCCATTCGCCGCGCGCGTCCATCATGTACGCGATGTTGTCCCCGTCGCCGATGACGAAGGCCACGTAGGTCTTGTCGGGATCGTATTCGATGTCTTCCAGTTCGTTTTGCGTCAGAACGCCCGGCTCTTCGATCGGCGGCCGACGCGAGGAAAAGAAGGACAGGTTCGTCGTTCGGGTGGGAATGGCGCCCATGTTGCGCGAGTCCACGCAGCGCGTCTGCGCCTCGAATAAATACCCGCCGAAGACGAGCCAGTAGTCCGCGTAGCCGAAGACGCCGATCGGCTTCGACCAGGGGTTGGACGCGATGATCTCGCTCAGGACGACTCCCTCCGGATCGGACTCGATGCAGCCGTTGACGAGGAAGACGGTGAACAGCTTCTCGGAGTAGACGTAGTCGACCAGGAGCGGCTCCATGTCCCGCGTGAGCGCGGGGTCCCAGACGATGGGGTCCTGTGTGTCGTAGCCGGGATTGAGCATCGCCAGCCCGGTCGTTTCGTCGACGAAGCGGTCGTAGACGTATTTGGTCGCGAGGTCGGACGTGTTCAGGTCCGAGAACTCGGCGACGGCGTCGAAGGCCGCCTCGGCACACGGCACGGGCATGTCTTCGTCCAAGGGGACGGCCCCGAGAACCGCGCCGACGGTGAGGATATTGGGAAGCAGCCTTTGCTGATCGGCATAGGAGTAACGCACGCACCTCGGAAAGTCCTCGACGCAGGCCTCCAGAAAGCCGGCGGCGTCGACGGTTTCCTCGGGTTCCAAATCCAGTTCCTCCAACCACCGCGCGTCCTTGTCCGTGGTGTGGGTGTAGACGGAACCGCCGAGTTCATGGTTGTACAGCCCGGCGCAGGCGTGCACCGCGAGTTGCGTTTCCGGCGCCGTGTCCGGTTCAATATCGACGACGAGAAACGTTTCCGCATACACCGTGTCATCGTCGGCGTCGTCATCGACATCGTCATCAAGGTCGTCGTCGGTCGTGTCGTCATCGGTCGTGTCGTCGTCCGCGTCGTCGTCGTTCGCATCGTCGTCGGAGTCCGCTCCCGACGAAGCGTCGTCGTCATCCCCACCGCCGGCGCAGGCGACGAGCCCCAACACGAGCGCCAACGTCATCATGGCGGCAATCCGGGCAAAAACGACGCGCATGAATCCCCTCCTTCGGCGCGATCGGCTCGCGCGGCGCGCTAAGCATAGCGTTCAATCGGGGGAGCGGGAATCGGGTGGGGTCTTTGTTTCTCTAATGCATTGCGTCGCGGATCCTGTCGCCACCGCCCGGTCATCCCGGCGAACCTGACGCAAAACGGGCCGGACGATATCTCGCCCGGCCCGTGGAACCACTGTGGTTGGGGAGGGAGTTGAACCCCCGACACAGGGATTTTCAGTCCCCTGACTTGTCCACCACGAGCTAGCACAAGCCACGGTAAACACTCACGAAACCCTTGACTATCAGGGGTTTTCTTGTACCATCGTTTTCGACGGTTTTCGACATGGTCTGGTTGCTCATTGGTTGCTCAGAGGTTCGGGGATTCGGAAGGAGATGCCGTGGGACTCACGAAGCAGGGCGTGGAAAAGGCGCGATACGAGGGGCGAAACAACGGCGCGCATTATCTGTGGGACGATGACTTCCCCGGTTTCGGCGTTCGCGTATTCCCGTCCGGTCGCAAGTCCTTCGTTCTCGCGTTTCGCACCGATCAAGGTCGAAAGCGATTCCTGACGCTCGGATCATTCCCCGCTCTCACCGTCCACGAAGCGCGGGCGCTCGCGAAGCGCAACGCGGCGGAAGTCTGTACCGGGCGCGATCCGCAATTCGACAAAGAGCGGCGGCGCGACGCGGCGACGGTCGCGGACCTCGTCAAGACGTTCATGGAACGGCACTCGAAGATCCACAAGCGGACGTGGCAAAAGGACGAGCGGCAATTCCGATGTCACGTTCTGCCCGCGTGGAAAGCCCGCAAGGTCGAATCCATCACGCGCGCCGATGTCGCGGCGCTGCATCGGAAGATCGGGCAGGGCACCCCAATAGAGGCGAACCGGACGCTCGCGCTCGTGCGCAAGATGTTCAACCTCGCTCACACATGGGGGCTCGTGGACGCGGGACACCCGAACCCGGCGGCGGGCATTCAGATGTACCGCGAAACGAAGCGCGACCGATGGGTGACGCACGAGGAACTCCCCCGGCTCGTGGCCGCAATCGACGCGGAGGCGAACCCCTACGTCCGCGCCGCGCTGTGGCTCTACATCCTGACCGGCGTTCGCAAGTCCGAACTGCTCGCGGCCCGATGGGATGATGTGGATTTCACGCGGCGCGAGCTGCGCATCCCCGACACGAAGGCGGGACGCCCGCACGTCGTCCCCCTGTCGGCGCAAGCCGTGGCGATCATCGGCTCGCTCCCCCGGCTCGACGGGAATCCGCACCTCTTCCCCGGTCGCGTCGCGGGGCAATCGCTCGTGAATATCAGCAAGCCGTGGCGCGCGATCCGCAAGGCCGCGAAGCTCGAAGACGTGCGTCTGCATGATCTTCGCCGCACGGTCGGCTCGTGGCTCGCGATGGACGGGACGAGTCTGCTCGTGATCGGCAAGACGCTCAATCAAACCACGCCGTCCACCACGCAGGTTTACGCGCGCCTGTCGGAAGACCCCGTGCGCGCCGCGCTGGAGCGCCACGCGGCGCAGGTCGAAGCCGTGGTGAAAGGGTCGCGCGCCGACGTGCTGAAACACCCGACCGCGAAGGGGGCGTGACGTGCCGACGATTTCGCGCTTCTACGGCATCACCATCATGATGTATCATGACGAACACGGACGCCCGCACTTTCACGCGGCTTACGGAGGCCGGAAATTCAAGATTTCGATCTGGCCGCTCGGATTTGAGGGCGCGGAGGCATCCCCGCGTGTGCGTTCGTTGGTGCTGGAATGGGCGGCGCTGCATCAAGCCGAATTGCTGGCGAATTGGGACCGGATGCGGCGCGGCGAAAAACCCGAACCGATTGCGCCGCTCGATTGACGGCGCGGGAGTGATCGCCATGCAAGACCTTCCCCCGTTGACGATGGACGACGCGGCCCCGCCCGACCGTTTGCCCGCCGACGGCGTGCGGCTCGTGTCGGTGCTCGTGCCCGAGTTCGGGACCGTGGAATTGACCTTCGCCGACGGCATGGCCGGGACGCTGGACATGCGCCCGCTCGTCGCACGGGGCGGCGTGTTCGCGCACTTGACATCGCCCGAAATGTTCGCCCGCGCCCGCGTCGGCGAAAACGGTTGGTCGCTCGAATGGCCCGCGCCCGACGGGACGTGGGACGAAACCGCCGTGGTCGATTTGTGCGCCGACTCCCTGTGGCTTCAGGTCAAAGGGCTTTGGAAACGCCCGTGACGAACCGCGCCGCCCAAGCCAAGCCCGCCGACGCGATGAAACCTCCCGCGAAGGGGCGTGAGGTGAACGAAGAGCGGACGGGCGCGATTCTGAAAATTCTGGATGACTTCTCAGTTTACGACGATGACGAGTATCGGGAAAACCTCGCGAGAAAAATTGACCGCCAAATTCGATCATATCTGGCGAGACAGGCCATCTCGAAAGAGCAGGAGCGAGCGCTAGAGCGCGCCCGCGAACTGTTTGCGGAATTCGTCAAGTTTTGGGATGTTGTGAAAGGCGAAACCGCAAAAGTCAAATTGACATTTGGGCTACTTGGGCTCGGTGGGACTACTGTTGGGACTCGTTACTTGAACGAAGAGACGATGCAAGAATCGTTCGTGCTATCAATGGTGTTTCGTCCCGATGACATTGAGATTACGAGGGATTTTGCGGAGCTATTCGCGGGGTATGAGTACTTCAAATGGCCGCCTTTGCACCCGGCGATCGAGCGTTTCGACTCGTTTCAATCGGGAATCGACGATTGGGTGAAGGCGCGACGACTGGTTTTCGGGCCACGCCCGCCGGGATACCCAGAGAAACCAAGCCACCGTCCAAAGATTGATGACATGTTCATCGGTACATGTTGCCGTGGCGTCGCCAAGGTGTTTCAAGATGGGATCATACGAGCCGCCGAAGAAGGCACCCTTGAAACGGACCCGCCGGTGGAGCACGGAAGAACGGTCATGAAATTTTTGAGAGGGGTGTTGAAAATCTATGGACTCAAAGCGCCGACGGCAAAGGACATCGTTCGATCTCTGAGAGAATATCCGATCGTTTTGACAACGCGGCGCGACGGTCCGCACGCAGCCACGCCGGCACAAAAGAAGACGCCCCGCAAATCGACGAAACCTCCCGTCAAACCGACACCGAAAAGCTCCAAGAAATAAGTCTTTCGCACGGCTCGACTTAATTCCCAAGGCGGAATTGTCGTCTCGCTATGTTCCAAGAAGCGCGCTGTTGCGCTTTGAAGGAGCACGATCATGGCCGACGACATTATCCTTTGTGAACGTGACGCAGCACGGATCTTGGGTCTTTCGCCCCGCGCGCTTCAGGCGTGGCGTTGCCAAGGGCGAGGCCCGCAATTCATCCGCGTCAGTTCCCGCTGCGTCCGCTACCGCCGCGAAGACCTTGATTCGTTTCTCGCGGCCCGCGTGGTGTCTTCGACTTCGCAGCCGACGCTCGCCGACCTCGTGGACGGGGGTTTGCGATGACGCCCCGAAATCCCAAACACGAATCGGACTCCGAGCGCCTCAAATTCCGGTGCGCCGCCTTCGACGCCGTCGGCGAAGCCGAAACTCACATTCGGGCCGCTCACGCGGAGGGGCGCGATCCGCTGACGCGGCTTGACCGCGCATGTCGCGCCTTCGATGCGCTCGGAGCCGCTCACGTGCTCGTGCGCGGCGACGCGGACGTGAACTCGAAATCGTGCCCGGAGGCACCCCGATGACGACGAATCAAACCAAGGGGCGCAATCTCGCGTCGATTCGGTCGGCGCTCGGTCTGGACATCGCGGCGGTGGCGCGGCGAAGCCGGGTGAAGCTCGCACACGTTCACGCAGCGGAGTGTGGGGACCAGATTCACTTCGACCGCGTCGCCATCGGTCTCCTCGTCGCGGCGATGCCACGGGCGCGGCGCGGCGATCTCGCGGCCCGTGCCGCGTTACAGGCGCTCTTGCGCTTGCTGGAGGCCGCATGACGAGGCGAAATTTCCACGATTCGGTTTTTTGGTCCGGTTGGTATCAGGCGCTTTCGCCCG
>JADLEX010000145.1 GCA_020845895.1 Deltaproteobacteria bacterium
GAAAACGCGACTCGAAGGGATCGGGGTTGCCCTTTAAAAACGCAGTTCGACGTGCGACAAGAGAGGCGCAACCGCCCATGGAGGATTTGGATTCTGGATATGAAATGCAGGATGTTCTGGTTCCCCTGGGCGATGCGATTTTCCTGATTGTCGGGCCGTTTCACGGCAAATTCCCGGACTCCTTCAGTTTTCTCATCGACACCGATCCCGTCACGATCGTGGATACAGGATTTTCCCCCGAGGTCGCGACATGGCTTCGCGACACCTACCGGCCCGCGCGCGTCATCAACACGCACTCCCACATCGACCACTGCCGCCAGAACGTCGTCTTCGAAGGATGCGAAATCTGGGTGCCGGAGATGACCGCCGACACCTTCGGCGTCGTCGATCTGCTCGCGCCGCGCTTTTGCGACGAGCCGCTCGCGGCAGACAACTGGTCGCGCGCCATCCGCGACGAGCTTCTCTACATCGAGGCGAATCCGGCGTTCACGCACACCTTCGGCGACGGCCATGTTTTCGACTGCGGACGCGTTCGCCTTCGTGCGATTCACGCGCCGGGGCACCTCGACGATCACTTCGTCTTTTTCGAGGAGAACTCGGGGCTCGCCCTCACCGTGGATATCGACCTGACGAAGTTCGGACCTTGGTATGGAAACCCGGAGTCGGACATCCCCAGGTTTCGCGCTTCCGTCGAGGCGGTGCGCGACCTGCGTCCGCGCGTGGTGGCTTCGGCGCATCGCATGCCGATCCGCGACGGAATCGACGCGGAGCTCGCCGCCTACGCGCGGCGCTTCGACGAAAACGGCGAGCGAATTCTCGCGCTGCTCGATCACCCGGCGACGATGGCGCAGCTTGTCGAGACCAAGCCATTCTACCGGACGCACCCGCATCGGCAAACACTGCTGCGTTTCTTCGAAAAGCAGATGATCGGCAAACACTTGCGGATTTTCGAGGAGGAGGGACGGGTGATCGAACGCGACGGCGTCTACGAACGGGTCTAGTCGTCGCGGTCGGCGCGGTGCCACGTTTTCGGCGGTCGGATGCGCGCCGAAATCGCCAGCAACACTTTCCAGACCACGAAGAACGGCGCGAGTGCGAGGCCGCGAATCACCGCCGAGCGCGGACGTGTCTTAACAACACCCACAAACGTTGCGACCGCGATCATGAGCAACCCCACGCAGGATGCGAGCCAGACCCACGGCAGCACGAAGCGGCATGCGCCGAGCGCCAGCGCGATGAGCGCCGCGGCGTTGATAGCGTAACCGGGGAGCACAACATCCATCGTGAGTTCCCACAACGACCACGAGCGCTCGCGAATCGCCTTGCGTCGCGCGTATCTGCCCAGCGTCTTCGCGACCTGCGCCTGGCCGCCGCTCCACCGCTTGCGCTGTCCGGCCGCCTTGGCGAATGACGACGCCTTCTCGGAACGCACCGCGACGGAATCGACGAACCGGGGATAGACACCGAGAATGGCGAGCCGCAGGGTCTGCTCGAAATCCTCCGCGACCGAAAAACTCATCCAGCCGCAATTTCGAAGCACGCGACCGGTGAGGCACCATCCATTCATGAGCGGCGCGGGCAATCCCAGTCTCGCGCGCCCGGCGTAGGTCCCGGCGTTTTTCATCGTGTTCGTGAGCGTGGAGAGGGCGGCGAGCGACGAGCGGCCGGGGTCGCGCGCGCCGTTGTATCCTTGAACCGCCGGCGCGCCGTCCTGAATCGCCGCATCGAGCGCACGAAGGTAGTCTGCGTCGACGACGGAGTCGGCATCCAGGCAAACGAGCGCGTCGCCTTCGCCCCATGTTCGACCGGAGATGAACCAGTCCAGCGCGAAACCCTTGCCGCGTTTCCGCGGATCGCGACGCTCGACGACGTTCACTCCCGCGCGCCGTGCAACATCGGCGGTGCCGTCGTCGCAATTGTCCGCGAGCACGACGATCTCGAACATGTGCGCTGGGTAATCGATTTCCCGAGCCGCCGAGATCGTGCGCCCCACGCCGGCCTCTTCGTTGTGCGCGGGAATCAGAACGGTGAATCGCGTGCGTGGCTCGTGGGGTCTGGCCCCGGAATGCCGGACGACGAGCGCGACGAGCGAAAACACGGCGTGGCGAGCCGCGGCGAACGCGAAGTAGACAGCGAGTGCGAAGGCCAGGAATTCAAGCGCACGTAGCGCGATCCCGATCACGACACGACCTCGCGATAGATCGCCGCGATCCTCGCCGCCATCACATCGGCGGTGTATTCGCGCTCGAAGCGCTCGCGCAGCTTCGCGCCGAATTCCGCGCGCATCGCCGCGTCGCGAACCAGCGGGATCAGTCGCGCGGACAGCGCCTCCGCATGGGGTGTTGCCGTCAACTCGTCCATTCCCGCGAGGATATCCGGAATGCCACCCACCGCCGAGCAGACTGCGGGAATTCCGCCCCGCATGGCGGCCAGAAGCGCCTGCGGTACCCCCTCGGAATCGGAGGTCATGAGCAGGATATCGAACGCGTCGATCACATCGTCGATGTCCGTTCGAAATCCGAGGAAGCGAACTCGCTCGCCGATGCCAAGCCCGGCCGTGCGCCGCTCACACTCCGCGCGGAGCGGCCCATCGCCGGCCATCACGAAATTCACATTTGACGTCTTCGCGCACGTTTGCGCCGCGACCTCCACGAATCGCAGCGGGGCCTTCACGGGATCAAAGCGACCGACGAATCCAACGACAACATCCGCGTCCGCAAATTCCCACTCGGCGCGGATTCGTTTTCGAGTCTCGATGTCTCGGACACGATCCGCAAGTCCGTTCGCCACGACACGCAGCCTCTCCCCCGTTACGCCGAATGAACGCATTTCGTTCGCGATGGGATTCGACACCGCGATGACGCGATCAGCACGCCGCGCCGCCCGATGATCGAGCGCCATGTACGCACCCATCTTGAGCCCGTTCCAGCCGGAAAACGGTTCGCGATGGCCATGCACCGTGATGACATGCGGCTTTTTCGCGTGCCGGGCCGCGCGGGATGCGTGAATGTTGGAGAGGTAGCCGTGCGAATGAATAACATCGACCTCGCGCGCCGCATCCGCGATCTCATCCGAAGGCGTAAAATCGAACTTCGACCGACGTCGCAGAACCCGGCTCGAGACTCCGAGATCGCGAAGCGACGCCACCAATTGCGCGTCGAAAAACACGGCCGCGCGCAGGTGGATATCGTCCGGGGCGATGGCCCCGGCCAACGCCAGGACGTGCGTCTCGATCCCGGCGAACGCCGCGCCCTCGGCGACCTGCAAAACGCGAAGCGGACTGGCCGACATGCTCAGTGTTTCTTGGCCCGCAGCGTCATGACACCGTTTGCGAGAATCTGCGGAAAGTCCGGCGCGGAAACCGCGGCCGTCTGCGCCATGACCTCGGTGTCGAAGCTCGTCATGCGCTCCATCGAGGTCGACCAGTCGATCATCCGCTTGGCGAGCCCCAGCGCCCGCGCGGGCCGCGTCACGAGGCGCTCGACCAGCGCGGCGGTGCGGGTTTCGAGATCCTCCCGCGGGCAAACTTCGTTCACGATGCGCAGCGCCAACGCGGTCTGTGCGTCCACCGCGTCGCCCAGCAGGATCATTTCTTTCGCCACCGCCGGACCGACCATGCGCGTGAGGCGTGTCGTGCCGCCGCAGTCCGGGATCAAGCCCAGGTAGATTTCGGGAAGGCCGAACCGCAGGTCGTCCGCGGCGATACGAAAGTCGCAGGCGAGGACTATCTCCATCGCGAGACCGAGCGCGTGGCTGTGAAGGACGGCGATCACGGGTTTTTCGAGCGTCTCAATCCGGTTGACGACGTGTTGGATCTTTCGGGCGAGCTCGCGCAGGTGCAGGCCGCGCTCCGTCTCGTCCACGCCGCCGAGCCCCGCCACGGCGGTTACGTCGATTCCCGCCGAAAAACAGGCACCTTCGCCGGCCAGGGTAATGACGCGAACGTCGGAGCGCAGCGCGAGATCGTCGAGATGTCGGCCAAGTTCCAGAACCACGTCCACATTGATCGCATTTCGCTTTTCGGAACGATTGATGACGAGACGCGCGACCGCGCCGTCTACGATGCATTTGACCGCTTCGGTGCTCATGAAGTTCTCCCGAATGGAACCCGGCGGCGGGCAGGGCGCATGCTAGGAGGATTCGAAATCGGGAACAAGCGAGGGCGACAGCGCGCGACGCAGGCGTTCGGCGAGCAGACCGTACCGACGGCTCACGTCGTCGTTGCGAATCGCGAGTTCGAGCGCCCGTCGGCTGCCCACGACGACGACGAGCCGCTTGGCCCGCGTCACCGCCGTGTAGAGCAGATTGCGTTGCAACAAAATGAAGTGCTGCGTCGAAAGCGCGACCACGACCGCCGGGTATTCCGATCCCTGGGATTTGTGAATGCTCGTCGCGTAAGCGAGGGCGAGGTCGTCGAACTGCGCTCCTTCGACCTTGACCGTGACGCCGTCGAAGTCGACGTTCAGAAACCTGCCGCTCGCGTCTACGTAATTCACGCGACCGAGGTCCCCGTTGTACACGCCGCGGTCGTAATCGTTCGACGTCTGCAACACCCGATCGCGCACGCGAAAGATCCGCTCGCCGCGCCGCAACTCGGATCCCGACGGATTGAGCGCGAGCTGCAAACACTCATTGAGGCGACGCACGCCGATATCTCCCTTGTGCATCGGCGTCAGGACCTGAATGTCGGCCATCGGATCGAGGCCGTACCGGTTCGGCAAACGGCGCGTGACGAGATCGACGATGGTGTTCTGCGCGCCTTCGGGGTTGTCGCGTTGGATGAAGAAGAAGTCGGCCTCTGCGTCGTCGGTCAGGATCGGTTCCTGCCCGCGCCGAATGCGGTGGGCGTTGGTGACGATCAGGCTTCGCTGTGCCTGCCGGAAGATCTCGGTGAGTCGGGCGACGGGAAGCTCGCCGCACTCAATCAGGTCGCGCAGCACCGACCCCGGGCCGACTGACGGCAACTGATCCACGTCGCCGACGAGAATGACGTGCGTGTGCGCGGCGATCGACATCGCGATCGTTGCCATCATCTGCACGTCGATCATGCCCGCCTCGTCTACGACGATCACGTCGGGGTCGAGGCGCGCGGCGGAAAATCGCGCGCTCGTGCCGGGCCGAATCTCCAACAGCCGATGGAGGGTCTTCGCCTCGCGCCCGCAGGCCTCCGACAGGCGCTTGGCCGCTCGGCCCGTCGGTGCGGCGAGGACGACGCGACCCTTGAGCGCCTCCGTGATTTCGACAATTGCGCGGATGATGGTCGTCTTCCCGGTTCCCGGTCCGCCCGTGATGACGGCGACCTTGTCCTTGAGCGCGTTGCCGACGGCGACCGACTGCGTGGGGGACAGCTCGATCCCCTTCTTTTCGGACAACCATTGGATGGCTTTGAATGCGTCGAAATCGCGAAGGCGCGACTGCCCGGCGCGAATGCCGCGAAGCCCTCGCGCCACCGCGACCTCGGCGTCGTGAAGCTCCTTCAGAAAAACGGTCGGTTCGTCGGGCGAGTCCACGGAGTCCGCGACGACGAGACCCCGCTCGCGCAGCCGTTCGAGGGCTTCCTCGGCGCGGCCCGTGTCGATGCCGAGTTGGTCGGCGCACGCGCGGCACAGGCCGCCTCGCACATATCCCGTATGGCCCTCATCCGCGAGGGACGAGAGAATGTGAACGAGCCCCGCCTGCGCGCGGTCGATGGAATCGTGCTCGATGCCCAGCGCTCCCGCGATCTTGTCCGCCGTGGCGAATCCGATCCCCTTCACATCGAGAGCGAGTTCGTAGGGATTCGCTTTGAGCCGTCGAATCGCGTCTTCGCCGTAGTGCTTGACGATTTTGCCGGCGAGTGAACGCGGCACACCCACGCTTTGGAGAAAGACCACCAGTTCGCGCCAACTCCGCTTGGCCGTCCACACCGACGCGAGCGCCGCGCCGCGCTTCGCACCGATGCCGTCGACGTCGGTAAGGCGCTTCGGATCTTCGTCGAGGATCGACAGTGTCTCCGCCCCGAAGT
Source organism: Deltaproteobacteria bacterium (assembly GCA_020845895.1). Classification (NCBI taxonomy): domain Bacteria; kingdom Pseudomonadati; phylum Myxococcota; class Myxococcia; species Deltaproteobacteria bacterium. Next base: position 6,005 of record JADLEX010000145.1, read on the forward strand.
GCCGAACGATGCGCTCCGCCATCACCTTTCCGATGCCGGGCACGATGCCGGACGCAAGATACCGAGCGATGCCGACCGGCGTACTGGGAAGTATCGGTTGATACGCTCGAACCCGAAAACGCTTTCCGTGGCGCGTCTCCTCGTGACCGCCGACGACCTCCAGTTCCTCGTCGACGTGCACGTCGAACAGGTCGCCGGCGATGATTTCCTCCCGGCCGTCGGGCAGATCGAAACGGCAGATCGCAAAGCCGGTTTCCTCGTTCGCGAAGATGATCCGCGTGACGCGGCCGCGAAGCGACTGCTCGCCGCCGCCGATCAGGGAGGACTGCGTCATGCGCCGTCGTCTTCGCGGGTGGGACGGTCGCGCAGCGCACGGCGCGACTCGATGAATCTCGCCGCGTTCTCCCGGACGCTGTCGCACAGGCTGCGATCGTCCTGGATTTCGAGCAGATCGGACAACAGAAGATGGGGCAGGAGATTGTTCGCCAGATTCTCCGGCGTGTACGGATTGCGCGCGAGGGCGAGTTTGACCGTGTAGCGCGTGATCCACCGGGCCGAACGGTAAATGGTTTCCAGGATGACGGCGGACGAGGGCCGCCGGGCCGCGACACGCACCACATCCGCCTCGGTCGTCCGCGTATTTTGCAAATACGCCTCAATCACCTGGGGATTCGCGTCGTACATGATCTTCGTGCGCGTTTCGCGATCGGTGTCCCGCGCCTTCGAGACGCGTCGGCCCACCGTCTGGCCGGCGAGACCGTAGATCAGGAAATCCTCGTCGGCGCGCGCCGAAACGCGGGCCGGGCGTCCCTTGGAAAACAGCGCCACGACCTCTCGCACGCCCAAACGCGTTGCACAATGAAAAATGCGACTGCGTCGATACGTGTCGAGCCGCTCGGCGAGGGTTCGCGGATGGGCGAGGACGCTCCAGGTATCGAGCGCGCCGTGGTCGGCCTCGCGTGCCCGGCGATGTATGAGCGTGATCGCGCGAACGACATTGTCATCCGTCAGCGCGAGCAGTTTCTCGCCCACGAAGGCAGCCCTAAGTTCGGGGTCCGCGACGCGGCCGATGTACGCAAGGATATTCTCAACGCACTCGACCGCGCTGGTGTCGCCCACCGGCCACAGGGGTCCCTGATCGTTCAAATCCGCTCCGCGCAGTCGGGAATCTGATGGATGATTGTAGGTGATCCGGCGCGCGGAACAAGGTGGGGGAGGGGGACGCGTGGGAACGCGCGAGCGAATTCAGCTCTTGCTCACGATTCGGATCGGGGTCAGCCCTGATCCGCAGTCAGCATGTTCTGGCGTTCGGCGAAGGAGCGCAGGTCGTCGTACAGAATCTTGGTGACGCCATGACCGCGCGTGTTGAACGCCTTGAGTTCGTTGTTGCGGATCCACCGACGGATGGTCTCGGTGGAGACCATGCAGAACTCCGACGCTTCTTTCACCGTCAGGAATCGGGAATTCGCGGACATGCCTATTCCGTTCATGTCAAAGCCTCGTGTTTCCTCGATGATCGGATTGCGATCGTCTCCGACTTGCCCATTTCATCGGCGCGCCCACGTCGCGCCTGAAGCATTTTCCGGCCACGGACCGCGATCATCTGGTGTTCCCCGGGGCGGTTTGTTCGGGGACGCGCAACTCGCGAAGCCGGGGACTGGCAACGCGAAGCGGTGCCTGTACCCCGGTTTTCCAAGTTTCAGATTTTCACTCGCACCCGGTCGGCGTCGGGTTCGTTTCGTATTCGCCGCCGTAGACCAGGTACGTCATCGTCACCGACGACGCGAAGACCTGCGGCACCGTCGTCCCGGTCTCCTCGGTCTCGTCCACGGTCGCGGTGAAGTCGTACGGGCCATCCGCGGGCACGTTGAAGAGCATGAAGCCCGAGTTCAGCGGATGCGTCGAGGTGCGGGTCAGGCTCGGTCCGTTCTCGTCGGAAAAGTACACCGTGTTCTGGCCGGAGTCGTTCGTCACTTCGGCGCAGCCGACCATTTCCGTCGCGGTCCCGCCGTTCCACAGCACGAATCCCAGCACGATGC
>JADLEX010000146.1 GCA_020845895.1 Deltaproteobacteria bacterium
CGACGCCCGATCCCTTCGTTGTGAATCAGGCGGCGGTAAAGATTCTGAACCCGGGGCTCTTCAAGAACGACGAGTATTTCGGCGTTTCGCTCGAATCGGGCTCGATGCTGCTCGGCGCGCAGGCGATCAGCTTCGCGATGCCGGTCAACAATCAGTGGTTGGTGACGGTGCCGAGACGAAATCAGTTCGTTGTAACTCCTCGCCAATCGTGCAACATCATTCGATAGGCGGATATAATGGCCAAGAAATATCAGGCAGTGTTTCCTGATTTGGTTTCGAGAGTAAAACTCGGCGAACGACCGCAAGAGTTAAAGCCGGGAGTAGAATCGCCATTTATTGGGGGCAATTTGATTATACCACCTTCTTTGACAAATTTCGGAAAAGAAATTCTAATTCCAGGTTCAATAGCAGGAATGTTGCGTGGCCAGCGCACAGATCTTACGCCCGCTGACGTTGTATTCGGTATCGCGCTAGTGGTTGCGGGGACTGTTTTGAATTATGAGTATGCAAGATGGCGTGATGGTCATGGTAAAGACGACAAGGAAGACGAGCCCACGCCAACACCCGAACCGGAACCAACGCCGACAGATCCGCCTGAGGATCCTCCGGATGACGATGGCAAAGAAGACGATCCCCACAACCCAGGTTCAGAGAGTCTCTATCCGCCGCTTGACGGGTATTTAATTCCACGAGTTGAACAATCTGCGTCAAAATTTGGCGTACCTCTCGATTCCAGAACCCTATCGTTAGCGCTCTACATCATGGAAGCCGCCATGCTTTTTCCAAAAAACATTTAAAACGGATCTATTCGATGACACAAAACAGGTTAAGCAGCATAAAGAAATTTTCGCTGATCATTGTAAAGTATATAAGTTTTTTGTTTGCGACGATTTGCCTGATGGTTTTAATAACGATTTTTTGGGAAGCATGGAGAACGGAGAATGCATTGAATTGGTCAAGTGTGCCTGATGCGGCCGCTAGATGTGGAATTGTTGGAGGTATAATATCTCTATACATGTTCATGCTCAATAGAAGACGGTCAAAATAGAAATCTGGGAATCCTTGGACATGGATGAGTTGTTTTTGGACTCCGGGGACACGATCGAATGGCACTAAGATAAGCCTCTATCTCCTCGGAATCATGGCGTTTTCGCTTTGGGACGCCGTTGGTGTAGGCGTTGACGACCTGTCGTGACAGGGCGCGAAAATTCGTCGACCGTGATTTCGGGAACGCGGTTTCGCACGATGGCGTTGCGGAATTGGGGAACCGGCGGCGCCGACAGCGCGGCGTCGCCATGCCCGCGCACTGGCGTTTTCGGCACGGACGTCGCGACAACAGCCCGCACCACGTCGCGGGCGGGGGCGCCCGCGCCACACGCGACAGCCCGCGCACTGGCGTTTGCGGCCCGGACGTTGCGACAACGGCCGGCGCCACGCGGACGCGTCTTCGCGCGTTTGTTGACGCGCGTCGGGCGTTTGCCGTAATGGTGTACCGGCCCGCGAAAAACGGCTCACGTACGCCCGCGCCCCGCGTCGCCCCCCGGCGGCGATCGGCGAAGGTTTGAAGAGACGGCATGATCCTGCTCGTTGACGACGAAGTGCTCAACCGCAAGCTGCTGCAGTGGTCGCTCTCCAAGGCGGGCTACGAGTTTATCCACGCCACGAACGGCCACGAGGCGATCAAGATCGCCCAGCAGGGCGGGGTGGACATCATCCTGCTCGACCTGATGATGCCCGAGCTCGACGGATTCGGCTTTCTGGAGTGGAAAAACTCCGCGCCGGTCGAGATCCGCGAGATCCCGGTCATCGTCAACTCGGCCCTCTCGGACATGGACTCGATCAAGCGCGCGCTCAACATGGGCGCGTACGACTATTTCTCGAAGCCGCTGTCCAGCGACGCCCTCGAGGTGCTGCTGCCGACGAAGGTCAAGAACGCGATCGAAAGCTCCCGCGCCCTGCGTGCGCTGCGCCAGCGGACGGAGGAGCTGAACGCCGAGCTGCAGGCCGCGGAGCGCTTCCAGACCTCCATGCTGCCGAGCCCGGACCAGTACCTGCCGCTGCGTTTCCAGTATCTGTATCGCCCGTGCTCGCTGGTGGGCGGGGATTTTTTCGACGTGTACCGGATCGACGCGAACCGCATCGCCCTGTTCATCGGCGACGTCACGGGGCACGGCCTCAAGGCCGGGATGATGTCGTTCATGGTCAAGTCGATCTTCCGCGAGCTGGCCTCGCGCGAGCCCGCGCCTCGCACGCTCGTCGATTCGCTCAACCGCGCGCTCTGCCAGGTCTTTGATGCCGGGCACTACATCACGGGCGTGTACGGCGTCTTCGACTTTTCGCGAAATGTCTTCGAGTACGCGAACTGCGCCCACCCCCGACCGCTCCTCGTGAGCGACGGTGAAGCGGTGCGTGTGATCGAGGGCGGCGGGCATTTTCTCGGGATGATGGAAGACATTTTGATTGAAACCGGCTCGCTGGAGTTCGCGCACGGGGCGCGGCTGCTCATGTACACCGACGGCGTGACCGAGGCGCTTGACACGCACGGCGCGCAGATCGAGACGAACGGGCTGGCGCGGATCGTGGAATCGCTGCCCAAGGACGACCCGGCCGCGTGGTGCGCGGGCGTCTGGGACAAGGTGGTCGAGCGGACGGGCAAACAGGAATTCGTGGACGACGTGCTGGTCGTCGCCTGCTGGGCGGACGACGCCAAGTGAATATTGAATGACCGTTGGACCGATGAATTGCGTTGACGTGTGCGACATGAGGAGGTTTGAAGGTGAAGACCGAAGTGATTCGCGGTGAAGACGGGGTGAATGTCGTCTTCGATGGGAACATCGACCTGTCGAGCGTGGACGAGATCCGGCGTTCGCTGGAGGACGTCGGACGGCTCGGTGAACGACGGGTCGTGCTGGATCTGAATCGCGTGGAGTTCGTGGACAGCGCCGGGCTCGGCGCGCTCGTGACGTTCTACAAGAGCCACCCCCAGAGCCGGATCGTCTTCAGCCAGGTGAACGACCGCATCCGGAAGCTTTTTCAGATCACGCGGCTCGATACGCTCTTCCAGATCGAATAGGCGTGTCTCCCGTCGCGCTCCGCCGCGCCTTGACACGGTCCGGGCGGCGTGCGGACAATGTCGCCATGAGACTCGCGCGGCTCCCGATCGTTCTCGTCGTTTTCGCGTGCCTGGCCGCCGTCGGGTGCCCCGACGAGTGGGGCAACGAACTGTCGGGGTTCGACACCGACGGCATCGCCAACGATTCGGCGGACATCCTCACCGGGCGTGCGACGCTCGAGGGGCAGGGCGACAACGCATCGATCCAGATCCTTCTCGGCCAGCTCGACCTGTCGATGCTCACCGCGGATGGCGGTCTATACCGCTTGCCGCGCGACCTGCCCGAGGGCGAATGGGAGCTCGAGGCCCGCTATCCGTACCACCATTCGGCGAAGCTGTCGTTTCAGATCGAGAACGGCGTTCCGACCGACCCGCTTCCGGACATCACGCTGGAACGGGCGCTGGACTTCACCGTCACCACCAACGGCTATTTCTTCACGTTCGGCGACAGCGTGATCGTCACCCTCGCCGTGGAGAATATTTCCACCGAACCGCACGAAATCCGCAGTTCGAAAAAGCCCATCGAGGCGATGGCGGTGGTTCGCAACGGCGAGATCGTGTTCGGCGGGCTCGTCCCGGGACTCGTGGATGACGAAACGGTTCTGACGTTCGAGCCGGGAGACACGCTCTTCTACGAGTTCCTCTGGAAGATCGGGGGGATAAACATCTCTCCGGGCGAATACGAGATCTACGCCGTGCTGACCAGCGATCTCACGCACCCGGAATATTTTTCGAAACCGGTCGACGGTCAGGCGGACCTGAACGCCGGTCTTTTCGAACGGCTGCGGCCCGCCGTCATTCGCGTCGATTAATCGATTCCACCGCGAAGCAGATCTTCGAGCCGTTCGACGTGACGTGCGAGGTCGTGTTCCTCGCGCACGTGCTCGCGTCCGGCCCGGCCCAACATTCGGGCGCGTTCCGTGTCGTCCAGAAGCCCATCGACGCATCGGCGTAGCGCCTCGACATCGCCCGGGGGAAACAACAGGCCGTCGACGCCGTCACGCACGACTTCGGGAAGGCTGCCGTGATTCGAGGCGACGACGGGGGTTGCGTGGGCGTGTGCCTCGAGCACGACGTTGGGGACGTTTTCCTTCCACAAGGACGGAACGATCACGGCGAGCGCATCGCGGTAGAGACGCCCGAGCGCGTCGTCGTTCAGTGCGCCGGTGAATTCGATGTTGGATGCGCCCTTGTCGCGAACGCGCACTTTGAGTGATCGGGCGAACTCCCCGGTGTCGTCCCCCGCGACGACGAGCTTCCAGTTTCGTCCCATCGCGGCTTCCAACGCGACTTGCGGCCCCTTGGCCTCGTAGAGCCCGCCGACGACCAGCAGAAACGGCTCGTCCTCGTGCGGCACACCGGGAGCGTTCGGGATGTACGGCGTCGGCGTCGGCAGATGCGCGAGTCGCGACGATTCGATGCCGCACCCGCGCAGACGATCCATCAGATATCGCGACGGGCACGCGAACGTGCGCGGGATGCGGTCAGCTCCCCGGACGCGGGCGACCGTCATGGCGCCGACGCGGGCGGCGGTGACGGCGAGCGATCCCTTGAGGCATCGATGACGCACGGCGGGGGCGAGGCCGCGATCGCAGTCGTGGCACGGTACGCCATCGCGAAACGAGTTGTAGGCGGGGCAAATGGTCTGGAAATCCGACTGACGCCAGACCACGGGAATGCCGGCGTCCCGCGCGGCGAAAAACAGCTCCGGATATAGGTAGTGCGCGATCTGGAGCGCGTACACGACCTCGATCCGCTCACGGCGCATCACCTCGCGCGCCCGGTTTCGCACGTCGGGGTTGCGGAAGACGGACGCGGCCAGACGGGCCTTTTCGAGCGCGCGCAGTGGCCGATCGCCGTGCCGGATAAACTCTCCGTCGAGCGGTGGGTCGGGAAAGTCCGCGGCATAGGGCGTCGGCTTGTTACGCGCGTACCGCAGCGCGAACGGCACGACGTGGTGGCCTCGACGTTCGAGTTCGCCGAGGACATTGAAGAGATAGCGCTCGGGCCCGCCCGAGACGAAGAAGCGATTGGATGCGATCAGGATACGCACGGGCCGACGTTAACACCGCCCGCCCGTCGGGGACAATCGCGAGGCTCGGCCGGAGGTCTCGCTCGGCCTCAGGCGACCGTGTCCGCGGCGCGGACCATCTTCAGGGCCGTGAGCGCGGCAATCATCGAGGTCAGCTCGGGCAGCGACCAGCCGGTGACGTCGAGCAGATCGTTCACGCGATTGCGTCCGGTCATCGCGAAGACCGCCCGGCGTTCCTCGTCCGTCAGTTGCAGGTCGCCGATCCGAAAACCCTTGTCCTGCACGAAGGTGAAGATCGTCGAGTGGAAACGCGGGTAGAGGATCGCAATGTCGTCGGGGCGGAAGAAACGCCGCACGCCGCGGAAAATGAGCTCCTCGACCGAGAGCGCGATGGAGGTGTCGGAGGGGATCTCGGGTGCCTTTTTATTGAAGACGTACCGGCCGCCGGCCCAACCAAAAACGCTGACGCCCTTTTCGATCATCTGCCGCCGGAGCGCGAGTTCGAGTTCCGCCAGGTGAATCGAGCCCATCTCCAGCAACACCTCGCCGAGCAGCCGCCGGGTGCGGATCGCCACCGTCTGCGCGTCTTTGATGACGCCCGCGGGCAGGTCGCGCGTCGCCGCGAGGTGGTCGGCGAGCGTCAGTCCCGGAATGAGCCCCGACGAGATGTGTCCGAGCAGGCCCTCGCGGAAGTGCAGGGCGATTCCGTATTGCTCCGATGTAAACTCGACGACGCCCGTGCGTTTGTTGAGCGCCATGAGTCGCAGCACGCGCTCGGGGCGCACATCGAGCAGGTCGCCCACCGGGTTGATCGCCTTTTTCGCGGCGGATTGCGAGAGCAGACGAAAGTCCGTGGCGGTACCGCTGGGAGACTTCGCCTCGCGCTCGCGCTCCTGGATCAAATTGACGCCGAGGAGCTGCCCCACCGCTTGATACAGCCGCTGCACCGTGAGCGGCATGACGACCACGTCGTTGACGCCCCACTTGGTCCGCGCCTCGATCATCAGCCGACCCGACACGAGCGCCGTGGTGAGCAGAATCGGCGTCGTGCGATCGCGCATTTCGTCGCGGATCTTCCGGCAAAACGCGTAGCTGCTGCCGTTCACCAGATACGCGGGGATGACGATCAGGTCGGGTTTCCGGTTTTCATAGAATTCGATCGCCTCCTCGGCGTCGGTCGTCGTCTTGACCGCGAAACCGGCGTTGCGAAGCGGCTCCTTGAGGAGTTGGCATTCCTGCTGCGTGGTCTGCAAAACAAGAATCACGCCCCGCGCGGACTGCGTTTCGGTCGGCGTTTTCTCCGGGTCGTCGTATCGCACGTCGTTTCTCCGGCGTTAAACCATTCCCAATTCGGCGCGGGCGGCGGGGTCCAGATAGTTCTCGAAGCTCTTCTTGTCGGCCGAAGCGAGAAACGCCTCGACCGGGCGGACGAGCTGGCGTTTGAGAAGATCCGTCAGAGCCTGATCCATGAGCTGCATGCCCATCGCCTTGCTCGTCTGGATGAGCGACGGAATCTGGAAGGTTTTCTTCTCGCGGACGATGTTTGAGAGGGCCGGCGTTCCGAGAAGGATTTCGTAGGCCGCCACGCGACCCTTGCCGTCGGCCTTGGGCAGCAGCGCCTGTGCGATCACGCCCTTGAGCGATTCGGAGAGCATGACGCGGATCTGCTCCTGCATGTCGGCGGGGAACGAGTCGATGATGCGGTCCACGGTTTTGGTGGCGCTGGATGTGTGCAGCGTTCCGAAGACAAGGTGGCCCGTCTCGGCGGCGGTGATGGCCAGAGCGATCGTTTCGCGGTCGCGCATTTCGCCGACCAGGATGATGTCGGGATCCTCGCGCAGCGCCGCGCGCAGCGCGTCGGAAAAACTGTCCACGTTGTCGCCGAGCTGTCGCTGGTTCACGAGCCCCTTTTTGTTCTTGTGCACGAACTCGATGGGGTCTTCGATCGTCAGAATGTGCACCTGCCGGCTTTCGTTGATCGAGTCGATCATGGCGGCAAGCGTGGTCGATTTGCCCGACCCCGTCGGACCGGTCACGAGCACGAGCCCCTTGTGGAGCTGCGTCAG
>JADLEX010000147.1 GCA_020845895.1 Deltaproteobacteria bacterium
CTGATGGTCCGGTTCGATGGCGACACGCCGGGAACCTACGGAAACATCACCGTCGGCGTCGGCGTGATGGAGTCGCTGGAGCGCCGGCTTTCGAGTTACACGTCGTATGCCGACGGACTGCTGAAAAACCAGGAACACCTGATCAACGAGTCGATCCGCGATTACGAAAATCGCATCGAGTTCAAGGAACGACAGATGGACCGGATCGAGCTGGGGCTCAAGACGCGGTTCACGCGGCTCGAGGCGCAGCTCTCGCAGCTCCAACAGTCGTCCAACGCGCTCGCGTCCGTGGCTTCGCTGCGCCTGTTCTGATGCGATGAATTGAGGGGGTCGTCTTGGATTCTTATGCGAAAGACAAAGTCTCGGATTACACGCGCAACGACGTCGCGACCGCGAATCGTCTGCAGCTTCTGCTGATGCTCTACGACTCGGCGGTCAAGTTCATGTTCGTCGCGGTCAAACGGATCGACGCGGGGGACTTGGCGGGCAAGGGCGAATACATCAGCAAGGCGCTGGCCATCATCAACGAATTTCGCAACACGCTCGATTTCGGTCCCGCGCCGGAACTCGCGCGAAATCTCGACCGTCTCTACAGCTTCATCTCCGACGCACTGATCGATGCGAATATCCGTAACGACAAGAAGCGCCTCGGCGATGCACTCAAGGTCACCAACACGCTTCGCTCCGCCTGGGCCGAACTCGCCGCGCGCCAGCAGTCGGGCGACCAAAAAGACGCCGCGCTCGAACAGGCGGCCCGGGGCGCGACCTCCGACAGCCTTGTGCGGATCAGCGTGTGACGGACCGCTACGCCGACCTCGAGCGCGACGCGGCCCGACTGCTTCGCGCACTCCAGCAGTTTCAGGCGATCGAGGACCGACGCGCGCGGTTGCTCGGCTCGGCCGACGGCGCCGGACTTGACGCCCTCGCCGACGAAGCCGCCGCGATGCTCGACGAAATCCGCGCGATGGACGCGCTAGTTCACGAACAGTTTCGGCGGCTCGTCTCGAATCCGCGCGATCCCGGACTCGCGCGCCTGCGGCGCCTCGACGACATGGTCCGCGATCTGGCGTCGCGACTCGCGGAAACGAGTGCCGAGAACCAGCAACGCGTCCACGAAGAGATGATCCGGATGGTTGAGCGCTTCGACCGCCTGCAAACCGGGCGCGCGGCTCTGCGTAGTTACCAGGCCGGGGCCGACGCGGGCGGCGACGAGCCGACCCGCGATCGCGATCAAACCTGATTCCTCCGGTCCTGAAGCATCCCGTTCGTCGTTAACGCAGAAGATCGATGATCTCCGTGTGTTCCGGGAATCGTCCCTCCCGATACTTCGACCAGATCAGGCGCTCCTCGAGTTTGACGTCGAAGATGCCTTTTTCCCCGCGAATGAAATCAATGGAAATCGAGGGATCGTGCGCGCGAATCGCGGCGGCCAGACCGGCCGCACGGGGTTCGTAGTTTCACTGCACGCAGAACTGGATCGAGAGACGACGGCTCATGAGGGCCTCCATCGGAATTGGGCAACCATCATATCAGCGGGACGCGCGCTCAGAAAAGCTCCTGCTGGCCGTCGTCGTCGTCGTCGGGTTTGTTCGCTTTTCTCACTTTGGTCGCCGGCTTGGTCTCGGGCTCGTCGTCGTCTGCGTCGGATTCGTCCGCCGAGGGACGAGAGAGATCCGCGGCCGGAAGCTGGTCGGGCGCGACGCCGATGCGATCGCAATAGACGTTGCGCGAGATCGCGCTCGCGCTGCTGGCGCGGTGTTTCGACAAGGTGACGCCGCCCGCGCCGCGGCCCTTCACCAGAATCTCGTCGAAACGCACGTACAGATCGGTCTTGATGCGCGGCTTCTTGCGCAGCTTGACGTATGCGAACTGTTCGTCGCCGATCGAGAAATACAGGATTTTCCCCGTCGCCTTCCCCGCGATCTCGTACCGCTTGTCGCGCGTGACGCCGCCGACCGTGAAACGCTTGGCGAAAACTTTACCGGTCTTCGGGTCCTCATAAACGATGTTGAAGATCGTTTCGCGGTGCTCCTGCTCGAAGACCTGCGCGTGCAGGATGCGTTCGCCGACGTATTTCTTTGCGTCCACGCGCGTGACGACGAGGCCGCCGTCCGTGAGGATGACGAGCACGTCGTCGATCGTCGAGCAAGGCCCGATCTCCTCGGCGTTCTTCAGATCGGTGCCGACGAAGCCCGAACTGCGTTCGACGAAAAGCTTCTGCGTGCGCGCCGCGACCGTGACGGCCTTCACCGCGTCAAATGTCGTCAGTTCCGTCCTGCGCTCGCGCCCCTCGCCGTAGGTTTCGATCAGGTGATCGAACCAGTCGATGGCGTATTTCGTGACGTTGCGCAGGTGCCGGTTGACGACCTTGAGTTCGTTTTCGATGGCGATCAGTTCCTCGCGCGCCTTTTCGGCGTCCCACGCGCTGATGCGGCGGATCCTCACCTCGGTGAGCATCACGAGGTCGTCGTTCGTCACGGGCCGACGCAGCTTCGGTTTGAAGGGCTCGAGTCCCTGGTCGATCTGCGTGAGTACCGCTTCCCAAGACTTGGCCTTTTCGATGCGCAGGTAGATGCGGTTCTCGACGAAGATCTGCACGAGGCTCTTGTGGTGCCAGCGCATTTCGAGCTGCTCGCGCTGGTACTCCAGATCCTGCTTCAGCAGTTCGCGCGTTTGCTCGGCGTTCCATTTCACGTAATCCGAAACGCCGACGATCTCGGGCCGGCCCTCGCGGATGACCACGCACACGGGGCTGTGCGACATCTCGCAGTTCGTGAACGCGTAAAGCGCGTCGAACGCCTTGTCCATGTCCACGCCGCGCTGAAACGTCACCACGATCTCGATCTTCGCCGCCGAGTTGTCGTCGATGCGCGCGAGCTTGATCTTGCCCTTTTCCGACGCGTCGATAATCGAGTCGATCACGCCCTGCGTGTTCGTGCCGTAGGGGATCTCGCGGATGATGACCGACTTTCCGTCGGTCTCCATGCGCGCGCGGACCTTGACGCGCCCGCCCGGGCGGCCGTCGTTGTAGTTCTGTACGTCGGCGATGCCGCCCGTCGGGAAATCGGGGACGATCTCGAACGGCTCCTTGCGCAGAGCCTTTTTTTGCGCATCCAGAAGTTCGAGAAAATTGTGGGGCAGGATCTTCGTCGTCAACCCGACGGCGATGCCCTCCGCGCCGGTCGCGAGCACGAGCGGGAAACGCACGGGCAACGTGATCGGTTCCTTGTTGCGTCCGTCGTAGCTGAGTTTGTAGCGCGTCAGGTGCGGCGCGAAGACGACCTCCTTCGCGAACTTCGTCAGCCGCGCCTCGATGTACCGCGCCGCCGCCGAGTCGTCGCCCGTGACCGGATCGCCCCAGTTGCCCTGTGTGTCGATCAGCAGGTCTTTTTGGCCCATCCCGACCAGCGCGCTCGTGATCGAGGCGTCGCCGTGCGGGTGGTACTTCATGCAGTGGCCGACGATGTTGGCCACTTTGTTGAAGCGGCCGTCCTCGTTCTCCCACAGCGAGTGCAGGATGCGCCGCTGGACGGGCTTCAGACCGTCGTCGAAATCGGGAATCGCGCGGTCGGTGATGACGTATGAGGCATACTGGAGAAAGTAGTCCTGAAACGTCTCCTTGACCGGGACCGAGCCGCGGATTGCAGGAGGCGCGGGCGGCGGCGGAACTTCTTTTTTTCGACTCATAGCACCGCCTCGGCGAGAGCGGCATCAGCGGGCACGGCGTCGATCGCGTCCACCGGCTCCATGACGAGATTGTCGGTGATGAAGTCGCGGCGCTCGGGCGTATTGCGTCCCATGTAGTATTCCAGCAGGTCCTTGATCTTGGTGCCGGCGGGCATGTCCACCCGCTCCAGTCGGATGTCGCGCCCGATGAAGTGCGTGAACTCGTCGGGCGAGATTTCGCCGAGGCCCTTGAAACGCGTGATTTCGGGTTTCTTCCCGAGCGCCTTGATCGCGCTCACGCGCTCCTCGTCGGAGTAGCAGTACCGCGTCTCTTTCTTGTTGCGCACGCGAAAGAGCGGCGTCTGCAAAATGTAGAGGTGCCCCTTCTTCACGAGTTCGGGAAAAAACTGGAGGAAAAACGTGAGCAGCAACAGCCGGATGTGCATGCCGTCCACGTCGGCGTCGGTGGCGATGACGACGTGGTTGTATCTCAGGGCTTCGAGGTCGTCCTCGATCCCCAACGCGTGCTGGAGCAGGTTCAGCTCCTCGTTCTGATAAACGACCTTCTTCGAAAGGCCGTAGCAGTTGAGCGGCTTGCCCTTGAGCGAGAAAACGGCCTGCGTCGCCACGTCGCGCGCCTTGTTGAGGCTGCCCGAGGCGCTGTCGCCCTCGGTGATGAAAAGCTGCGTCGCCTCGTGAGCCGCGTCGTTCGCGTCGGTGAAGTGCACCTTGCAGTCGCGCAGCTTGCGGTTGTGGACGTTCGCCTTCTTCTCGCGCTCGTTCGCCAGCTTTTTGATGCCGGCCAGATCCTTTCGCTCCTTTTCGTTTTGCTGGATCTTGCGGCCGATCTCCTTCGCGATGTCGTCGTTCTTGTGCAGGTATTTATCGAGCGTGTCGCGCACGAAGTCGATGACGAACGAGCGCACCGTCGGGCCGTCGGGCGCGACGTTGGTGCTGCCGAGTTTGGTCTTGGTCTGCGACTCAAAGACCGGCTCGTGAATGCGCACGAGCACGGCGGCCACGATACCGCCGCGCGCGTCGCCCGCGTCGACTTCTTTCTTGAAGAACTCGCGAAACGCCTTGAGCACGCCCTCGCGAAACGCCGCCTGGTGCGTGCCGCCGTCCGGCGTGTATTGGCCGTTGACGAATGAGAAATACGACTCGCCGTAATTGTCGGTGTGCGTGACCGCGTATTCGATCTCGTCGCTCGTCACGTGGATGATGGGGTAGCGCGCGGAGTCGCCCACCTCCTTGCCGAGCAGGTCGCGCAGCCCGTTGTCGCTCGCGATCACCTGCCCGTTGAAGTGCAGCTTCAGGCCCTTGTTCAGGTAGGCATAGGTCCACAGGCGCTCTTCGATGAACTGCGGATCGTACTTGTAGTTCTTGAAAATCGCGGGATCGGGCTCGAACTCCATGTACGTGCCGGAGGGCTTCGTCGAGGCCTCGGGTTTGTGTTCCTTTTTCAGAACGCCGCGCTCAAATTCGGCGCGTTTCACGCGCCCGTCGCGGTACGACTCGACAAGAAACCGCGTCGAGAGCGCGTTGACCGCCTTGGTGCCCACGCCGTTCAGGCCGACGGAGCGGAAGAACGCGCCCTTGTCGTATTTCGCGCCGGTGTTGATCTGCGCCACGCACTCGATGAGCTTGCCGTGGGGGATGCCGCGGCCGTAGTCGCGGATGCTCATCGATTTGTCGCTCATGGTGATTTCGATCTTGCGCCCCGCGCCCATCAGGAACTCGTCGACGCAGTTGTCGATGACCTCCTTGGCGAGGACGTAGATGCCGTCGTCGAACTGGGTGCCGTCGCCGAGCTTGCCGATGTACATGCCCGGGCGCGTGCGAATGTGCTCGCGCCAGTCGAGGCTCCGGATGTGTTCCTCGGTGTAGTCGGCGAGCCGCGTCGCCCTGGGATCCTGCGCGCACATGTCCGTTCCCCGATCCGCGTGGGCCTCGTGAAGCGCCGCTTTCTTGCCACGCGGGGTCCGGGGCGTCAAGATCTTGAGGCCCCCGCGCGCGCGAAGTCCATATGTGGTTGGAATCCGAGGGGATTTCGGCGGGGACATCGCAACGCCCGCGCACGGTCGTTTGCGGCACGGACATCGCAACAGCACATTGTTCGTACGGTCCGTCCGTCAGTGCCGCAAACGAAGCCCCGAGTGCATCCGAGGGACGAAAGTGCGCGGGCAATTTCGCGAAAAGCCGAGTTGGCGCTCGGCGGTCCCGGGTTCGACGGACCCGGACTACTTGCGCACGGCCCGCGAACCGGATTGAAATGCGAATTCCTTGACGCGGAATCCACGATGACATTGATCCGGCGAATGTGCGTGGTTACGATCGTGCTGGCGCTTGCAGCCTGCGCCGAACCCAAGGCTCCGCCCGCGCCCGCCGCACCCACGACCGACGCGACGGACTGGACGCCGCGCGTCATCAAGGTTCACGAGCGCGTTTATTGCGCGTTCGGGTACGCGCTCGCGAATTCGATCATGGTCGTCGTGGACGGCGGCAAGGTCATCGTCGATACGACTGAGAGCGCCGAGGCCGCGCGAACGATCCGAGCCGAGTTCGACCGCATCGCGCCCGGGCCCGTGCTCGCGGTGATCTACACGCACACGCATCCCGACCACATTCTCGGCGCGAGCGTCTTTCGCGACGCGGGTCAGGACATCTGGGCCGGATCGAAAGGCCCGGAGATGCTGAGCGAACAATTCGCGTCACTCTCGACCACGCTGCGTCGGCGGGGTTCGCGGCAGTTCGGCGAGGGGCTCGCGCCGGGGCGCGTCGCCGGCAACGCGATCGGCCCGCGTCTGCGCGCGGACGACGGCGCGGTGCCGCCGCTGCTGTATCCCACGAAGACCTTCGCGGGCACGCACCGCATGGATATCGGCGGGGTGACCTTCGAACTCGTCGAAGCGCCCGGCGAGACGCACGACCAGATCTTCGTGTGGCTGCCTGACCTTCGCGTGCTGCTGCCCGGCGACAACATCTATCGCGCGTTTCCCAATCTCTACGCGCTGCGCGGCGTGCAACCGCGGCCGGTTCGCGAGTGGATCGGCTCGCTCGATCTGATGCGCGAGCGAAAGCCCGAGGCGCTCGTGCCTTCGCACACCGAGCCGATCACCGGCGCCCTGCGCGTGATGGAGACGCTGACGGCGTATCGCGACGCGATCGCGTGGGTTCACGACTCGGTGATCCGCATGGCGAACGAGGGCAATTCGCCCGACGAGATGGCGGCGGAAATCCGCCTGCCCGAGCACCTGCGCGATCATCCGTACCTGCAAGAGACCTACGGCACGGTGGAGTGGTCGGTGCGCGGCGTTTACGTGCGTTATTTCGGCTGGTTCGACGACAACCCCGCGAACATCCATCCGCTGCATCCCGCCGAGACTTCGAGGCGTACCATCGACCTGATGGGAGGCCGCGACGCGGTGACGAAGGCGGCGCGCGCGGCGCTCGAAGCCGGTGAAGCGCAGTGGGCGGCGCAGCTCGCGACGCATCTGATGAACGCCGATCCGGCTGACACTTCCGCCCGGGCCATCGCGGCGGACGCGTTCGAGGAGCTCGGCGCGCGCGAGACGAACATGAACGCGCGCGGGTACTATCTCGTCAGCGCGGCGCAGCTTCGCGGCGATTGGAAGGGGCCGGGTAAGCCGCAAATCGACGCGCGCACGCTCGCGGATGTTCCCATCGACGTACTGCTCTCCACGTTTCCCGAGCGTCTCGATCCGGCGACCACCGGCGAACTCGTGAAGTCCATCGCGTTTCGGTTCTCGGACAGCGGCAAGTCGTTCACGCTGATGATCCGCAACGGCGTCGGTGAGTTGCGCGCGGGGGTGGACGGTCCCACCGGCCTCGCTTTCGACGCGACGGAGGCCGACTTCAAGGCGTTTTTGTCGGGCGAGCTCGGTCCCGCGCAGGCGCTGGCGTCGGGGCGACTGCGTTTCACGGGTTCGCTCACGGAACTGATCGCGTTTTCGTCGTATCTCATCAAGCCCTAGCAGACCGGCAAGGAGCACGCATGAAATCCCCCATCGACGGCGGAACGGTTCTCGTCACCGGTGCGTCGTCCGGCATCGGTCGCGAGGTCGCGCGGCAAATCGCCCCGCGCGCCAAGGCGCTGATTCTCGTTGCGCGGCGGCAGAGTCTGCTGGACGAACTCGCGGTCGAGCTACGTGCCGCGAATCCGAAGCTCGACCTCGGCGTCTTCGCGGTGGATGTGACGGACCGCGACGAGCTGGCGCGCATGGCGGACGAGGCCGAGTCGCGTTTCGGCGGGGTGGACGTGCTCGTCAACAACGCCGGCGTGGGCGACTTCGGCTGCTTCGATCTCGCCGCGTGGGAGAAGATGGAGTTCATGCTCGAACTCAACGTGCGCGCGCTTCTGTTTCTCACGCACCGATTCGTGCGCGGCATGGTTGCGCGGCGGCGCGGTGCGATTCTAAACATTAGCTCGTCGTACGGTCTGACCTTCAACCCCGGCTTCGCGGGCTACATCGGGACCAAGTATTTCGTCACGGGGTTTTCCGAGGCGCTCGGCCTCGACCTCGCGGGGACCGGCGTCACCGTCACGCAGTCGTGCCCGGGGCCCGTGGAGTCGGAGTTTCTCGACAACGTCAACAACTTCACGAGCCTCAAGCCGCCGGGTTTCGTGACGATCTCGGCGGCGCGATGCGCGCGGACGGCGATTCGCGCGCTCGATTGCCGCCGCGCCATCGTCACGCGCGGGTGGATCGTCTGGGCGCTCATGCGCATCGCGGCGTGGACGCCGAACGTAGTGATGAGGATCGCTTACTACCCTCTCGGTCGGATGCTTCGCACGGCCCAGACGAAGGCTCAGGCCAAGCGCGCGTGACTCAGGTCAGGTAGTTGGGCAGGTTGTTCACGAACTGGCTGCGCGCCAGCGTTCGGTGAAAGCCCGCGGCCTTGGCCGCGGCGAAGACGTCCGTGCGCGCGTGGGAACCGAAGATGACGAGTTCGGCACCCTTGGCGTGCGCGACGATGTCGATCATCGCGGCGGCGAGATCGGACGTGTTCACGTCCATGTCCACCAGCACGCGCGACACCCCGCCCTCGTCGAGTTTGGCGACGAGCTGCTCCAGCGTGCCGACAAACGCGATGGGCGATCCGCCCGCCGACTCGCGAACCTTGCTCTTGAACATCAAGTCATTCGACCACATGACGACCATGGGTTTCTCCTGAAGAAAGAACGCCCTCATAGAGCGAATCGCGGAAATTGTCGGTAATGATGGCGGCGATAAGGCGGTGAATCCGGAAACCGGCGCGTCACTCTTCGTCGTAGGGGTCGAAGTAGGTCTTATCCACGTAGCACAGCGGACAACGCCAGTTCGCGGGCAGGTCCTCGAAGGGCGTACCCGGCGGGACTCCCCCCGCGGGATCGCCGACCGCCGGGTCGTACACGTATCCGCAGCTCACGCAGACGTAGAGCTGAAAACGGCTCGTCGGTTCAGTCATGGCTCGATCACCCGCAGGGACGTGTGGACGTTTCCGAACGGCGCGCTCACCTGAATGCCCGCCACGTAGGGGCGCACGCGCTCGCGGATTTCGCGCGAGATTGCGATGCCCTCGTCTCGCGCCGATTCCTTGGTCACTGCACCGGCCATGCGCTTCATGATGCTGTCGGGGACGTGAACGCCCGGGACCTCGTTGTTGAGAAATTCCGCGTTGCGCAGCGACGCCAGCGGCCAGATCCCCGCGATAATCGGGATCGTGATGCCCATCCCGCGCACGCGGTCGATGAAACGCAGCAGCACGTCGGGATCGAAGACCGGTTGCGTGATCGCGTAGTGCGCGCCGTTTTCGACCTTCTGCGCGAATCGTGAGACCTCGCGCTCCTGATCGAGGTGCGAGGGGTCCGCTCCGCAGCCGAGCAGGAACGGCGTGGGGGGCACGACCGGCTGACCGCCGACGTCGACGCCGCGATTGAGGCGCGACGCGATACGCAGCAGACCGATGGAGTCGATGTCGAAAACGGGCGTGGCGAAGGGGTAGTCGCCGACCTTGGGTGGGTCACCGGTGATGATGAGCAGGTTTCGCAGCCCGCCCGCCGCGCAGCCGAGCAAGTCGGACTGTACGCCGATGACGTTGCGGTCGCGGCAGGTGACGTGGAGCACGACCTCGATGCCGACCTGCTGCTCGATGTGGATCGCGGTGATCATCGGGCTGATGCGGCAGCTCGCACGCGGACCGTCGGGGATGTTGATCGCGTCCACGCCGGCGTCGCGGCAAATCGCCGATTTCTCCAGCGTCTTCTCCAGATCCCACCCCAGCGGCGGCACGATTTCGACTGTCGCGACCCACTCGCCCGCGATGAGCCGCGATCCGAACCGCGAGCACTCACCCGCCGGTTTGGGATCGACGAGGCGAACGCCCTCGCGCAGCGTCTCGACGATCTGCACGTGGCGGCCATGGATCGTCTTCACGCCGGCCGCGAGTTCGCGGATGTGCGCGGGACCCGTGCCGCAGCACCCGCCCACGCCCCGCGCGCCGAGTTGCACGAAGTGCTGCGCGTAGGTCGCGAGGTACTCCGGGCTCGTCATGTAGATCATGCGGTCGTTGACCATCTGCGGCGCGCCCGCGTTCGGCTGCACGAGCACGGGGTAGGGGGCTTTGGGGATGAATGCCTCGAGCCCCGCGAGCATCTCGCTCGGTCCCACTCCGCAGTTGAACCCGATCATCACCGGCGGCGGCAGATCGGCCGGGAAAGGCGCGAAGAAGGATTCGACCGACTCGCCGCTGCGTGTGAGCCCCAGCGGATTCACCGCCGCGCTCACGATGTAGGGCACGCCGATATGCGCCGCCGCGCGGATGCCCGGCAGCACATCGGCGCGCCGCGCGAACGTCTCGAAGATGATGAGATCGGCGCCGCCCTCGACGAGACCCTCGATCGCCACCCGGAACGCCGCGTCGGCGTCGTGCTCGTCGATGCCGCCCGCGCCGATCGGCTGACCGAGCGGCCCGACCGAGCCCGCGACCAGCACGTCGTCGCGCGCCACCTCGCGCGCGATCGCGGCGGAAGCGCGGCAGATCTCGCGCGCCTGATCGGCCAGGAGGTGCGCCGCGAGCTTGTAGCGATTCGCGGCAAAGCTGTTGGTCGTCAGCACGTCCGCGCCGGCGTTCTTGTTCGCTGTGTGGATTTCCATCACCAGCGAGGGCTGCGTCACGCACAGATGCTCGTAGCACACGTTGACGAACTGGTGCCGCTGATACAGTTCGGTGCCCATCGCGCCGTCGAAGATGACGACGCGCTCGGCAATCCAGCGCGCGAGATCGGGCCTACCCATGAACAACTCCGCAAGATGCTCCACGATACCCGGGAACGGCGCGAAGGAAAACGCGCCGGTTTCAGACGTTCGTCACACGCTCGTGGTCACTCGCTTTTCGTCACGCGCTCGTGGTGCCGGAACAGGTCGGAGCGCGTGACGAGCGCGTCAAAGGGGAGGCCGCGCGCGAGGATGCGGTCGCGTCCGCCTTCCTCGCGATCGACGACCGCGAAAACGCCGACCACCCGGCAGTTCGGACATGCCTCCATCACGACGTCCACGGATTGCAGCGTGCTGCCGCCGGTGGTGACCGTGTCATCCACGATCACAATCGGGTCGCCGTCGCGTAGATGGCCCTCGATGCGTCGCCCCGTGCCGTGCTCCTTGGCCTCTTTTCGCGCGATGAACGCGGCGATTGGCTGCCCCGCCTGTTCGCTGCGCGCCGTGACCGCCATGGCGACGGGTACCGCGCCGAGTGCCAGCCCGCCAATGGCGACCGGAGTCGGGGAAAGGTTCCTGATGCGTTCGAGCAGCAAGTCGCCGATCAAGGCCGCTCCCTCGGGGTGCGTCGCCACCATGCGAACGTCCACGTAAAAATCGCTCTCGGCCCCGCTCGCGAGCCGGAATTTTCCGACACGAAATGCGAGGTCGTGAACGAGTTCCACCAGACGTTCCAGCTTGGCACTCATCTTGGTTCTCCGTCCCGGAAAGGGCAGTCATCTTGCTCGTGAACGGCAAAAAGACAAGGCTTCGACGGTAAAAAACAACCCCGCGGCCCGAAGGCGCACGGGGTCATTTTCGTTTGAAGGGCCTTTTTAAGTCCTGCCCGGGACTACGCTGGGCAGCCCTCGCTGCAGTGAGCGACAGGACGCAGCATGTAGTGCTTCACAACCATTTCGTCCTCCGTCCGGAAGGGGTGACAACCACGATGGCAATGTAAGAACGGCCTTCCGGCGTGTCAAGGCAAATGAGGTTCCGGTCGGTCGGTCAAGCGCGAAAACTGACCTCTTTGTGACGTTGGTCAGCCTTGAGTTGCCGTGTCAATCGGGCTTGCGCGCCGCGCCCACGACCCAACTACGCACCCACGGTTCGCGCACCTGGATGAGATGCAACCCAACACCCGCGAGCGCATCGAGGAAATCCTGCTTTGGCGGAATCGTGTCCCACGGATGATCGGTGAAGCTCTGGAAGAAACGGATCACGGGCACGTCGAAGTGAAACTCGCGCAGCAGGTCCTCGAAATAAAAGATCCCGCCGGGGCGCAACACGCGGGCGACCTCGCCGAGAGCGGCGCGCCAGTCGGGGATGTGGTGGAAGATCGTCAGTTCGAAGACGGCGTCGAAGTGCTCGTCCGGAAATCCGATGTGCTCCGAATCGCCGACGCTCAGATCCACCTTCGCGCGCACGTCCCGCGTGCGCCGCGCGGCGGCGGCCACCATTCGCTCGTCGAGATCGAAGGAGACGATCTCGCGCGGCGAAAAGTTCGCATCGATTCGGCGGATGCCCTCGCCGTAACCGCACCCGATCTCAAGCACGCGGTCCAGCGCGCGGCCCGTGCCGGACCACTCGCCGAATCGGCGAAAGGTCGCGTTCATCAGAGCGTTGCGAATCGGGTTGTTCACCATCAGGCGTTCGAAGGAATTGATCTTCATCGCGCCGCTCCAATCCCGCGTTGATCGTGCCGTCCGTCCGACCCGTCAGGGTGTCGTTGCGTTGCCGTTTTTACGCCCCTCACGGCCGATCGCGCCGAGCACGTGCATATGCGCTGCCGGCGATGAAGGCGGCTCGAAAACGAGCGCAAAGGGCCAGCCATCCTTGTGCCGCTGCACGTGAATCCACCCGGTCAGCGACGCTCCGGGCGCGAGGTTCGTTTGGGGCGGCAGAGCCCCGACGACGGCGGCAGTTTTCGACGCCGCCTCGGCGAGCCGTCCGCTGCCTTGGTCCACCCAGAAGAACTCGGGTTTCACCGTGAGCGACTGCTGTTTGGCGAGGCTCGTGACCTCGACCTGAAACGACATATAGCCCGCCTCGACCTCGGGCAACCCGGCGACCTGCACATCGTAGCGGTAATCGAGCACGCGCATCCCGAATCGCCCTTCGATCTGCGAACCGAGTGGAAAGTTTACCGGCGGTTGCTCGGAGTACATCGACTCGTATTGGCGGATCGCGAGGCTCTTCTCCGGCACCCAGCCGAAATACTGCCCCTGCGCGAGCGCGAGGTATCCGCCTCCCTGCTGGGCCACGATCTTCACCGCAGCACCCTTGGGCAGAATCTTCTTGATCGCCTTTGGACCGTAGGCGATCGAGACTTCTTCGCTGGTCGTCGTCGTCATGTCCACGGGGATGCCGAAGAGCACGTCCCAGCGCGGGCGGGTGCGTTCGATCTCGTTCGCGAACCGAAAGTCGAGCGGGTCACGCGCCTCCATCGAGAGGACGCCGGTGATCGTCTTGGGCTTGAACTCGCGATAGATCGGGTCGAGGGCGCGGCCTTCGATGCGAAACGTGCGCCACGTGCCGGGTCGCCATGGGTCGTTGCTCGTCACCGCGGGTTCGAATCCGAGCCCCGGCGAGTGTTTTTCCAGACTCGGCTCGGTGCCGAAGTTGACGACGAGCTTCGAAAAGATTCCGGCGCGGAAGATCAGCCGTTCGCTGTTGTTGCGGATCGCGCCGCTCACCACGAGACGCACGCCCTTTTCGCGCGAGGTCGGCGCGCCGATGGGATTGATCGATGGATCGGCGAGGTAGCAGTTGTGGATGAGCACGGTGAATGGGTTTTCGAGCCCCGTGGGTCTGGGCGGCTCGGCTTCCGTTGTCGCGGACGTCCCCGGCAGCGGCATCGCCGGGGAGGGTGACGCGCTCTGGCTCGGAGTCGGCTCCGCGCTCGGGGGGGCGATCGGTTCGCGCGTGCAACCCGCCGCGAACGCCGCAAGGGCGAGCCCGGCGAGAATAGCGATGGACCTGTGCGCCCGTTTCAGTGGGTGTCCCTCCCCCAAGGACGAGCGCATGATAGCCCCCGAGGGGGAAAAGGCAAGTTTTCCCAAATGAATCGAGGGGTTGAAGAGGGTGGTCGAGGTAGAACGCCGTGCGCGAAGACGATGCAAACCCGCAGGTGGCGATTGAGGTCGCAACGAGTCGCAGTTATGGCAAAATAGTTCTTGCATCCGTGATCGCGACGTGAGATGATTCGGTCGATTTCGGATGACATTCCGCCGCGATCAACGGAAAGAAGGGTAATTCCATGACGTGTGCGAATTGGCTTTGCTATTCCTTGGTTCTCGTTCTTGCGTTCAGTTCAACAGCAATCGCCGCATCTCCGGAATCGATCTCCGTCGAAGAGGCTCAACCGGCCAGCGAGTCGGTAGCCGGCGCGAAAAACGCGCTTCTCGCGACCGATCCCGAGACGAATGTTGTGTGGGGTCGGTATTCCGGCCATCCGAAGATCGTCTCCGGCTTCACCCCCGTCGAGACCGACGGCGATTTTGACGGAGCGGTTCGACAATTTCTGAACGAGCATGCAGGTCTCTGGGGATTCGACGACGCGCGCAAAGGCGCGGATGAAGTGGATGCGGCTATAGGAGCCGGGGAGATCGTTTACGACTGCCGACGCGACGAGGTCGGCGTCCTCGAAGGACTGACCGAGAACGAGAAGATCGAACCGGTCTGTGCCGAGATCACGATCGTGACCTACCCGCAGTTCGTTCGCGGGCTGCGGTTCCGGAGCGGCAACCTCGCTGCCATCTTCGACTCGAAGGACCGCCTGATGGCGCTGCGTGGGGAGTTTCTCGGTCGGACCGAGGTCCCTGCGGTTCCTTGGGTGGATGAAGAGCAGGCTCTTGCGGTTGTCGAGGATCGGATCGATGTCGAGGGTACCGAAGCAACCGTTCTTTCGACCGATCTTGGTTACGCGTTCTTTGACGAGATCTTGCCGGTCTGGCGGATCGACGCTGTGGGGGGTTCGCAGGGACGCGATGTTTCCTACTTCGTGAACGCCGAAACCGGAGACCTGATCGGCGAGCGAAACAATGTCGACGGTTATATTGACGACACGTACGACGCCATCGCGCAAGGGTACAGCCTCGACAACGAGGCGGCGCACGTTTGCAACGAACCCGGTCTGCGGCAGCGCTGGGTGGATACAAGCTATCGATCCAGCTCCACTCAGTTTGCTTTTAACCCGGACGTTCACGTATACGATTTGCAATCCAGCACTTTGTATTACACTACACCAGACGATCAAGTGTTTGAATATACACCTAGAGGATCGAACAGCGGAACGATAATAAAAATGTTTAATTACAAATGTGTCTTAGATTATATTGGCGACGGTTGCAGGAACAGCGTAAATAGTGTTATTGGCAAAAACGATATCAACACGTGGACAGTTTTTCATCACATGCTCTATGTGATAAACTATTTTCGCTCCCTTGGGTTCACCGAAGAGGTCCAAGATAGCGGAGATTATCCGGATGGGCACAACCTGAATGTGATCGTCAACCGCAATTACGAGTGGAAAACTGACGAGCTTTGCGGGGAAGCGCCGAGATCGTGCTTTCGGGAGCGTGGATTCCCGAACACGTCAAGTTCTATTTATGATGATCTTTGGCCTGTGTTCTCCGTCGACCGTTACGTGGGCTGGCTTTGGAAGCCGACGATCGTCTTGTGGGGAAATGAAGTATATGAATCGAAGTCCGGCACTCACGGTCTGCATCGAACGGTTCGACACGGGGACATGTATCACGAATTTATTCACTACATTGAAAAATTGCATTTCGCTGATGACTATTGGGGAGGAAATTATAACAAAACGACGAGCTTCCTCTCGGAAGAGTCGAAGGCGTACAAAGAAGGTTTCGCCATGTACTTCGGAGCCTCGCTGGGCGGCGAGTCGGAATCGAATTTCTATATGTCCCAGCGCAGATGTCGCAGTGATTCGACGTTTCATTGGTCGGCGAGCCCCCATCAAGGAATTGCGGACGCGAACATGCAGTATTCCGAGTCTGCCCAGTGCTGCGGTGGTGAGTACGCATTGGGTCGGGTACTGGATCAGATACTGTGGGATTTGGAAGAAGGGATCGGAACGGGTGTCGATGAACTCGGAAAAAGCTACGTCCATCGGCTCGCGTACTTGACCATTGCCGAAGTATGGCATGCCCTCGTTCCGGCGCAGACGATGTACGATTTGTATCTGCAAATGGACGAAGTAGCGCATTACGACCTCGCGGGGGAGTGCCCCGTCGGTGCCGACTGCCGAGGATCGATCGAGGCGGCGTTCAATCGACATGGAGTCTGCACGAACCCGCCATGCCTCTATCTCGAACTGAACGAGATCTCGGGGATTTCCGGCGACGGCGTCAACGAAGGATGCCTGGACCTGACCTGTTTCTCCGGCGCACCCTACGATCCGACTAGCCAAGATACATTGGAAGAAACAGACTGCGAGGCCCGATACTGCCACACCCCGAGACCGGACTCACCGTACAACGAAGAATGCGATGGATTTAGCGGGGAGCGACGTGATGTCATCTGCTGTGAAACGGTCTGCGTTGACCCACAAGTCGACTCCTGCAACGGCGCGTTGACACCGACGCAGTGCGAAGCGCTCTGCGCGAACGATCTGTGGAGATGGGAGTATCGCGACTGTCTGACGGACAATGCGCGATTCAATGGGAGCAATTGCAGTGCTTGCGAGGTGTACAAATGAATTCACCGAAAGACATCTCGGTTTGGGTGTCGCTGATTCTTATCTTGTTGACTGCCGCGTGCAATGGGTCGAGCGAAGACGATGGGGGTAGTGATGATCAGTATCCCGACGACGATGATGACGGCTACGGCATTGACTTGATTGACGATGTCGGCGCCTTGTTGTTCGTGGGAGGATTCGTCTCTTATGCGCCGCAAACGCCATTGAGTTTATATTTGATCACGTCGGAAGAAGCCGAGTTGTTATCCACGCCGTTTGATTATATAATTGACCTGTCCTTTATTTCAACGAATTACGGTTGGGGAATTACAGACAAAGGCACTTTATTGGAGTATTTTAACGGAGAATGGGCAAAGTTCGATCCAGCGCCATGTAATGATGTCGAGGCTATTGAATTGTTTGGTATTCGAAGCGGCTTTGCGTTGTGTGACGATGGATTATTTGCGATGGAGTCAAATGGATGGATCACAAAATTATCTTTTACAGCCGACTCGGAAGGGATCTATCTTGGAATGCATTGTCTCGATGAAAGTGATTGCGTAATTTGGGATGCTCACGAAGTAAGTCGATTTGATGGAGAATCTGTTTTGGAAATTTTAAATTTTGGAGAAAATTTTTACGTTGAATCAGTGGAAATGCAAAATCACGATACAATATATCTCGTCGCGATTGTTGGAGAAGAAGAGTGGGCGGTAAGTAGGTATGAAGACGGAGAGTGGGTTTCTGAGGATCGCCCCCTGTTTGGATCGCACTTGTCTGATAGCCCGAATATTTCGCGAATTGACAACGAGACTGTCGTCGTTGCGTGGGAATCATATTATGATGAACCTCCCAGCTCGGTTCTATTGCGCGATGGATTTGACTACGCGATCAACACTGTTTGGCCCTGCCACTCTTACGAATTTTCGGATAGTGGTTCGGGGCGCGGATATTGCATAGCTTTCCCAGAGTACTACGGTGGAGAAATATATTACGTAGATGCAAAAAATATGTCAGCGGAAAAGATTTATGATGTAGAAAGCAGCGTAAATGTTGACGATGTAACGTATGACGTGACTTCCGTCAGAATTTCGACCTTCGATCTGGAGTGAACCTGGCGGCTGGGCCTGTCGCCATCGGTGGCTGCGCGCCGGTGAACCCGAGCCTGTACAAATTTTCCGCTCGTCCTTGACACCGCCCCGCCCTTGATCGAAGAAGGACGCGCGCCGCGCGGGCGCGGCTTTTTCGGGCTCGGGGCCGTCATGACACACATCGACGAATCGCGGGTTTTGCCTTACGGCGACAAGGCCGACGACGGGGCCGTGCAGCTTTCGTTCACGCTGCCGATCCCCTGCGACGCCCGCGCCCCGCACGCAGCCATGGCCCTCGCCTCGAAGATGGGCCTTCGCGAGGCGTCCGTCGTTCATGCGGCGGACCTCGGCGGCTATACATTTTTCATCGTCTACGCCCAGAGCCCGCACGCGGTGGACGTGACAACGCTGGACGTTCCGACGGTGAATGTCGAGGTTTGGGACCGCGAGACAATCGACCGGCTGATCGCCGAACGACTCGGCAGGCCGCTCGTGATGGTCGGCGCGTGCATCGGCGAAGACGCGCACACCGTGGGGATCGACGCGATCATGAACATGAAGGGATTCGCGGGCCACTACGGGCTGGAACGCTACCGCCAGATCGAGGCGACGAATCTCGGCGCGCAGGTCGCGCCGGAGCGGCTGCTCGACGAGGCGGTGCGGCGCGGGGCCGACGCGATCCTCGCTAGCCAGATCGTCACCGGAAACGACCTGCACCGGCTGAACCTGACGCGACTGGTGGAATTGGCCGAAGCGGCGGGGCTGCGCGAGCGGTTCCTGCTGATTTGCGGCGGACCGCGCATCGACCACATGCTCGCACTCGAACTGGGTTTCGACGCCGGGTTCGGGCGCGGCACCTACGCCGAACACGTCGCGTCGTTCGTATTGCAGCATCTGCTGAAGCGCGCGGGGACGTCGCCGGCTCCCGCCGCCTGAAATTTTCCTTTTGGAGAGTGCCATGTCGACGCGTTTGCCCCTGACCAACTCGATGCGCATGTACGAAGACGCGAAGCGCCTGATTCCCGGCGGCATGATGGGCATCCGCCGCCCGTACAACTTTGTGCCCGGTGAATACCCAATTTTCCTCGCGAGGGGGCAGGGCGGGCGCGTCACCGACGTCGACGGCAACGAGTATGTCGATTTCCTGTGCGCCTACGGGCCGATTATCCTCGGCTACCGCGAGGCCGAGGTGGACGACGCCGCGATCGACCATATCCGCGAAAACGGCTTCTGCTTTTCGCTTGTCCACGAGACGCAGAATACCCTGATCGAAACGCTGCGCCGCGTGATTCCATGTTGCGAGATGGGGTTCACGGTCAAAACGGGCTCCGACGCCACCACCGCAGCAATCCGCGTGGCGCGCGGATTTACCGGCAAGCTCAAGATCCTGCGTTGCGGGTATCACGGCTGGCACGACTGGTGCGTCGAGGTGCACGGCGGAGTGCCGCAAAAGCTCTACGAGGACACGCACGAGTTTGCCTACAACCGGCTCGACGAACTCGACGACCTGCTGAAGCGTCACGCGGGACAGGTCGCCGCGATCATCGTGACCCCGGTGGGGCACCCGCTCGCGCATCCGGTCGAAGCCCCCGCTCCGGGTTTTCTGGAGGGCGTGCGGGAACTGGCCAATCGCCACGAATGCGTGCTGATTTTCGACGAGATCCGCAGCGGATTCCGCGTGGCGATGGGCGGCGCGCAGGAGCGCTACGGCGTGACGCCGGACCTCGCCACCTTCGGCAAGGCGATGGCGAACGGCTGGCCAATCGCCGCGGTGGTGGGTCGCGCGGACGTCATGAGAGTCGTCGAGAAAGAGGTCTTCGTCTCGTCCACCTACTTCCCGAACAGCTCGGACATCGTGGCCGCGCTCAAAACGATCGAGATTCTGGAACGCGACCGCGTACTCGACGCGATCTGGTCGCGCGGCGAGGCGTTTTTGGCGCGGTTGCGCGCGGCGGTGGAGGCTTCGGGAGTGGATGCGCACGTGTCGGGCGTGCCGCCGATGCCGTTCATCACGTTCCCGACGAAACCCGACGGAACGCACAAGGATCAGCGCACGCGCTTTTACACCGAGGTCATCCGGCGGGGGGTCTTCCTGCAACCCTACCATCACGGGTACATTTGCTGGCGGCACACGCAGGCGGATCTGGATCAGGCGGTCGGCGCCGTGGAAGAGGCACTGGCCGAACTGCGGAGGAATTCTTGACGAAGGAACGGGCGCTGCCGCTTCTCATGCGGGGCACGGCGATCGCCATGGGCGCGTCGCTGGGGCTTTCGCACCTGTTTTTCCCGACGCGATACTTCAATCTCCTTGGGCAAACGAACTGGGACCCCGCCGATCCGTTTCACCGATTTCTCGCGCACGTCGTCGGCGTGCTGGTGCTAGCGCTGTGCGCGGGGATTTGGCACGCCGCTCGCGATCCGCGCCGCTATCGCCTCGTCATCGGGCAGTTCTTCATCGCGTCGGCGCTCATCTTGCCCGTGTACCTGTATCACTTGATTTTCACGGGCGCGATCGGCGGCATGGAGTGGTTCGTGCTTGTGGGCGTCGTCGCGCTCAATTACGGCTTCATCCGGCTCTATCCCGGCGCGGACTACAAGGGCTGAGCGCCCGCTCATGAGCAAATCGAAAAAACCGACGCCGGCGGTTCGGCCCGGCGACCGGATCGCGGTGCGTTTCGATGCCGTCGCGCACACCGGCGCGGCGAAGGGCACGCCGACCGATTCCGCCCTCGTGGGCCTTGTCGTCTTCTGCCCTGGCATGGCGCCGGGCGATGAGGCGGATGTCGTCGTGGTCTCGGCTGATGGTCGTTACATCGTCGCCACACCCGACGCCGATGCGCCCCGCCGCGGGGATTCGCCCTTGCGCGTCGAGGCGTCGTGCCCCGTCGCTTCGCGTTGCGGCGGTTGCGATTTCCAGCACATCGACATCGCGGCTCAGCGGGGCTTCAAGCGCGAGTTCGTCGAGTATCGATTGAAACGATCCGTCGCCGCGTTGCCCGAGATCGCAGACTGCGTCGCGTCGCCCGTCGCGCTTGACTATCGGCACCGGATCGACCTGCAAGTCGAGACGCACCGTGGCGACGTCTTGTTCGGCTTCATGGCGAAGGCGAGCAATGACCTTGTCACCATCGACGCCTGCCCGATCGCCGACCCGCGCATCGGCGAGCGGCTGGCATCGCTGCGTGCCGCATTGCGTGAACTGGCATTGGGGCGCGGCGCGCGTTTTCGCATGCGCGTCGTTGTCGACGAAATGTCCGGCGTGGTCATCGCGCTGCCCGCGGACGAGGACCAGCGCGAGACGCACTCCTGGGCGCTCGTGAACGACACGACGAGCGATGCCTGGCGGCGCATCGAACGCGTGCCCGAGTTTGCGTTCCCCGGCGACGGATACGAACTGCGTTACCCCCCCGCGTGTTTCACGCAGGTGAATCCCGGCGTGAATCGTTTGTTGATCGACGCCGTGCTGCGCGCGATCGCGCCGCGCGACGGGCTCGCGGTGCTGGAGCTGTACTGCGGCATCGGCAATTTCACCATCCCGCTGGCGCTCGCGGGAGCGTCGGTGGTGGGCGTGGAGTCGGACGGCGCGGCGGCCCGCTGCGCTCGCGCGAACGCGATGCGACTCGGGCTCGGTCGCGTCGAGATCCGCACACTCACGGCGCAGGGCGCGTGCGCACAGGCGCGGTCCCGGCGCGAACCCTTCGACGCGGTCCTCGCCGATCCGCCCCGCGCGGGGCTCGGCGAACGCACGGCCCGCGATCTCTGTGAAACGCGGCCCATGCGCATCGCGTACGTGTCGTGCGACCTGGACGCGCTCGCTGCGGACCTGAAAATTCTGGCGGGGCAGGGCTACCGGATTCGCGCGGTGACGCCCTTCGACATGTTCCCGCAGACGCGCCACGTCGAGGTGCTGGTCGAGCTCGGCCTCGTGTGAAGCCGAAAAACGATAAAAAAAAGTCGGCCGTTTGTGGCGACCGACTCTCCAGCGTGGCGGACTTCGATTCGGCGTTCATGGTCCGTTTTGCGAACGGAACCAATCCCGCCGACCTCGCCCCCACTCAAACTGTCAAAGACGTCATGCGAGCCGTTGTGCGCCCGCGTGATTACGCGCCCGTGTCCTCGCCGGTGTCGGTGCCGGTGTCCGTGCCGGTATCGGTCCCCGTGTCGGTTCCCGTGTCGCCGCCGGTCGTGGTGTCGCCGCCGGTGGCGTTGCTGCCGCCGGGGTCGCCCGAGTAGACATCGATCGAAACCTTGGCCTGCAGATTTTTGTAGGTCGCGACGACGATGGAGTAACCCTGCTTGCCCGTGGCGGAGAGCGTGGTGACGGCGATCCCGTCCACGTCCGTGGTGAGCGCAGTTTCGGCGAGGTCTCCGATCGTCGCGGTCATCACCACGCTCGCGCCTTCGATGGGCGCGCCGTCAGCCGCGTAGAGTTCGAGCAGAATTGTGATCGCGCCGCCGTCCATCACGTCGAGGTTGTCGGGCGTCGCCGACAGCACGAGCGTCTGCCCCGCGCCGTTCGTCGCCACCGCCGTCTCGTCGGTCATGAACTCGGCGTCCCCGCAGGCGATCGCCATCGACGTCGCGATGAGCAGCGCACCGATGAACGTCCGACTGGCTTTCAGACTGGTCATGTGACCCTCCACGGTCCGCAGCCCGATTGAGCAATCGACGTGCCAAGGATGTCAGCGGAGGCCGGAGAGGCTTAATAGTCAGTGATATTCAATAGTTACTGGCTCATATGTGGTGAAATACGACGCACAGCCGAATGCGGGAGAGGCGGCAAAATGGGTCGTGGCGGGCGCTCTAGAACGGGAAGAAAGTGCCGCGTCTACTTCTTCGCCGGCGTCTCCGGCGGGGCGGAAGCGGCGGAGTAAGCCGTGTCGATCATCTGTGCGTCGGAATCCCCGTCCGTGTAGACGTCGGCGTCGCGGTTCTTCTCGAACTTCGCGCGGATCACGCGACCAGCGTTCGACCCGTGGATGAAGCCGATGCCGAACTGGTTGCCCTGCGCGGTGAAATCATGGACGAGCGCGTCGTCGGACTCCCACAGGAACAGAAGACCGTTGACCTTGTTGTTGATCGAGCGCCCGCCGATCACCACGGCCTTCGGCGACGAACGCACCGAGATGCCCTGAAAGTCCGTGTCCGATACGCGCGGGTCGATGATCGTGCCCTCGGGGGCGTAGTAGAAAAAGATTCCGTGGCGAAGGCACCGTTCGACGGTGCACTCGGCGACCACGCACCCGCGCGCGCCGTCGATGTCGATGCCCGAATACGCGCCGCGCACCACAAACCCGCGCACCTCGGTATACGATGCGCGAATCCGAATCCCGACCTTGTCCGGCGTTGGGCCGGGCTTACCCTTTTTCGTCAGGTCGATGATCGGCGCAGGGCGCCCCGGCCATGCTCCGAGAAAGGTCGGCTGATTGAGCACCCCCGCTTTGTCCGGCGGCACATCCACGCTCTCGCGAAAGGGCTCCTGTTTGTCACCTGACGTCGCAAAGACGCGGTCGCCCGACGCGCCGGCGACGGCCTTGATCGCGCGGCCCATCGTTTTGAACGGTTTACTGAGCGTGCCGGGGTTTTTATCGCTACCCGCCGTCGCATCGACGTAAAACGAATTGCCCTGCTTTGCGGTGAGCGGCCTGCCGCGCGCGAGAAAGCGGTCGGGCCGACTCGCCTTGACGCGCGCGAGATACGGTTTGCGGATGGGGTCGTCCTTCGTAGCCAGCGCCTTCGCCGCAAGCAGAGCGTCGTCCCCGTTCGGTCCGTTGGCGATTTTTTCGAGAATCGCGAAAGTGTCCGTGACGTCATAGTTGCCGATGGCGTCGATGGCCGCTGCCCGCACGCGCACATCGGGGTCGGACATCGCCTTTTCCAGCGGCGCGATACTCGCGTAATCGCCGATGCGCCCGAGCGCCCAGGCGGCGGCCTCGCGCACCATCGGGCTGCGGTGCGATGTCACCACGCCGTTGAGGATCGGCATGGCCAATTTCACCCGGCGCACGCCGATCATGTATGCCGTCAGGCGTTTCTCGTGGTCCTTTTCGTCGTCGGGATCGCCGAAGATTTTGGCGTAGTCGGGGGTCTTCCAGTCGGCGACCGCGACGGCTTCCTGCGCCAACGCGGTTTGCGATCGGACGAAGTGCCCGGTCCCCGCGAGGGCGACCGCCGCGAGCAAGGCGAGGGCGAATCGGCGCGCAAGGCGGGTCGTCATGCGAACCCATGCTTCGCGAGGAATTCGCGTGTGACGCCGTCCGTCTCGCGTCCCTGCGCCGCATTCACCAGCTTCTCGACGTACTTTCCGATGATGTCGGCTTCGAGATTCACCGGTGAACCCTCGCGCAGATCGGAGAGCGTCGTCTGCGCGAGCGTGTGCGGGATGATGCCGACGGAAAAAGCCGATCCATCGCATGTGTTCACGGTCAGGCTGACGCCCTGCATCGCGATCGAGCCCTTGGGGATCAGATAGCGCGCGACCTCGGGTGGCGCTTCGACATGAAACACGACGAAGTCGGGCGAGCGTTCCACGCGGCTGACCTCGCCCACGCCGTCCACGTGCCCAGCCACCCAGTGTCCGCCGAGTCGGTCGCCGAGGCGCACCGCACGCTCCAGATTGATGCGGTGGCCCGCGCGCAGCTTGCCCGCGGTGGTCTTGGCTAGAGTTTCGCGACCGACATCAACCGAAAATCCATGAGCGCCGATCTCGACGACGGTCTGACAGTAGCCGTCGATGCTGATCGACTCACCCATCGCGAGTGTCTTCGCGTCGATCGCATTCGTGCGCACCGCAAGGCGCAGCCCGCTGCCGCGGCTCGCCGTGCTCTCGACCGTGCCGATATCCTCGATGAGTCCGGTGAACATCGTTGGTCCCTCAAGGCTTCGCGGTTACAACCCCGTCACGTCCGGAGCGATCCCGCCGCGCCGCACGTCGCCCTCGACCAGCACGTCGTCGCCCAGGCGCGAAACCTTGACGTCCGCAAGGCGCCATGCGTCGGCCACCTCGTCCACGCCGCGCCCGCCGATCACGCTCGGCGCGTCGCGCCCGCCGAAGATCTTCGGCGCGATCACGAGATGGATTCGGTCCACCACGTCGGCGTCGAGCGCCGCGGCCAGCATCGTCGCCCCGCCCTCGATCATCAGGCTCGCCACCTTCATCTCGCCCAGCGCGTTCATGAGGTCGCGAAAATCGATCTTCCCACCCTCGCCGGGCAGCATCAAGACCTCGCACCCGGCGTCGGTCAGGCGGCGGCGTTTTGCCTCGTCCGACGCTGCGGTCGTGGCGATGACCGTGATGCCCGGCAGTCCGCCCGAGACCACGCGAGCGTCTTCGCTGATCGAGAGACGCCCATCCACCACGATGCGCACAGGATGACGCACTCGCACGCCGTCGAGACGGCAGGTGAGTTGCGGATCGTCGTGGTGCACCGTGCCCGCGCCGACGAGAATCGCCTGATGGGTCCGGCGCAATTCGTGCGCGTAACGCAGCGACTCCTCCGAGCTGATCCAGCGGGAGGCGCCGGTGCGCGTGGCGATTTTGCCGTCGAGCGTCATGGCGGCCTTGATGATGACGTAAGGCCGGCGAGTGGTGATGTATTTGACGAATGCCGTGTTGATCGCGGCGCATTCCGCCTGCAGTACGCGCTCGGTGACGCCGACGCCGTTTTCGCGCAGATACCCGATGCCGCGGCCTGACACGCGCGGATTAGGGTCGATCATGCCGAGGAAAACATGCGCGATGCCCGCCGCGACGAGCGCCTCGACGCACGGCGGCGTGCGCCCGAAGTGCGCGCATGGCTCCAGCGTGACGATCATGGACGCGCCTGCGACGTCGTGGCCGGCGGCGCGGGCGGCGGCGATGGCGTTGATCTCGGCGTGCGGGCGTCCCACCTCCATGTGGTAGCCCTCGCCGATGATTTCTCCGTTCTTCGCGAGGACCGCGCCGACGAGCGGGTTGGGGTGCACGAAGCCCTCGCCCAGGCGCGCGAGGGCGATCGCCCGACGCATGAGGGCTTCGACGTCGATGGCGGGGGCGTTCATCCGGCCTTCTTGCGGCCCTTGGCGCTTGGAGCGGATTTCGCTTTCGCGGGTGCCGGAGCATCCTTGGACTTGCGCGGTGCGGGGGCGTCCTTGGCCTTGCGCAGGCGGTGGATGACCTTTTCGAAGTCGTCCGCCGCGTTGAAGACCATATAGACGGACGCGAAACGCACGTAGGCGACGTCGCTGAGCGCGCGAAGTTCGGACATCACCTGATCGCCGATGACGCGCGTGCTCACCTCTTTTTCGCCCATGTCGCACACGCGGCGCTCGACGCGGTACACCACCTCTTCGACCTGCTCGACGCTGACCGGCAGCTTT
Source organism: Deltaproteobacteria bacterium (assembly GCA_020845895.1). Lineage (NCBI taxonomy): Bacteria > Pseudomonadati > Myxococcota > Myxococcia > Deltaproteobacteria bacterium. The sequence continues at coordinate 26,073 of JADLEX010000147.1, forward strand.
TCGCAAGCACGGCGCACGCCCGCGAGAATCTTGTCGCGGTCGAAGTCCTCGCGTCGCCCGTCCTTTTTCACCACGGCGGGGTGCATGTCGCCGACGCGCTCGTAGGTCGTGAAGCGCCGCCCGCACTTGGAGCATTTCCGCCGCCGGCGCACCACGTTGTTGCCCTCGCGGAACCGCGAATCCATCACCCGGTTGTCGAGACTCTGGCAGTATGGACAGCGCATTCCCGAATTGCCCCCCGGTTATGAAATCCGTTCGATCTTCTCGACGCGACGCGCGTGGCGACCGCCCTCGAATCCGGTCGTGAAGAACGCATCCAGAATATCCGCGGCCACGCCCGCGCCGATCACGCGTGCGCCGAGGCACAGCACGTTGGCGTCGTTGTGCAGCCGGGCCATTTTCGCAAGATAGGAGTCGGTGCAAACGGCGGCGCGGACGCCCGGATGCCGATTCGCCGCGTAACTCATCCCCAGACCCGTGCCGCACACGAGCACGCCGAGAGCGGCTTCGCCGTCTTCGACGGCCCGCGCGACGAGATGCGCGTGGTCGGGATAGTCGACGCTGGCCTGGGAATCGGTTCCGAAATCGACGATCTCGTGTCCGGCGGCGCGGATTCGCTCGATGACGACGGCGCGCAGGTCCACCCCGGCATGGTCGAAGCCGATGGCGACTTTCATGATTCCTCCGAGCCGGGAAGACAGGCGATGGTGGTCCGAAACCTACCACGCCCCCACATATGGACGCAACAAGTTATCCACAGGGGAGGATTCGGTTTAGCCGGGCCGCCGATTTCGCCCTTGAACCCGCGCGCCGGTAGGGTTACGTAAGCCCTCGAACCGTTGGCAGACCGAAAAGGAGCCGTCATGACCTCCGCACGCCCGCGAATCTACTGTTCCGGACCCCTTTTCAACGACTCGGAGCGCGCCGAAATGGCGCAGATCGCCGCCGCGCTCGAAGCGGAGGGTTTCGACACCTTTTTACCGCACCGCGACGGGCTCGAGTTTCGCGCACTTCTGGCTGACCTGATGATGGCGGGGCTTTCCATCGAGGACGCCCAGGCCGCGTGGGACCGCGCGATCTTCGCGCTCGACACGTATCAGGCCGTCGAGGGTTGCGACGCCGTGGTCGTCAACCTCAACGGTCGCGTGCCCGACGAGGGTGCGGTCGCCGAGGCGGCCATGGCATGGGCGCGCGGCCGCCTCGTCGTCGGATACAAAAACGACGTGCGTTCGCTGGTGATGGGCCGCGACAACGCGATGGTGGCGGGGCTCGTCGGATTTCGTGTCTTTTCCGATCCCGAGGCGATCGCGCGCGGAATGCGGAATGTGGAATGGAGAATGCGGAACGGAGAACGAGGGACCGAGCCGGCACACGAATCCTCATTCAACATTCAACCTTCTCCATTCTCCATTCCTCATTCCTCCGGCAACGCCGGTTCCGACGTCGAGGCCGTCATCGAGCTCGGTCGGCGCATCTGGGCGGACATGAACCCGGTGGAGAATCTGGAAGGCGTCGCGGCGACGGTGATGGGAATGAAGAATTGAGAATGTTGAACGGAGAATGAAGGCCCGGCACGCCCGATCCGTCTTCAGCATTCAGCATTCAGCATTCAGCATTCTCCATTCACCGCAGTCCCGGCTCCTCCATGCGCTCGTCCCACGAGGGATCGTCGTTCACGAGGCGGTCGATCCACTGGTAGAGGGTCACGCCGTCAACCGCGTAATTCGCGCCCTCGGGCAACAGGAATTCGTAACAGGTGTGCGAGTCCCCGGCGATGAAGAAGCGTCCGAAGCGGTCCGGGTGACGCGCGTCGATCTCGTCCGTGACCCCGCGCAACAGCCCCTCGAACGCGTACTTGTTCATCTGCAGGAACCAACCCGAGATGATCGCGTCGTGCCACGCCGTGAACATGCCGATGCGAAGTTGCGGGTCGATGTCGAGGTAGAGGTCGTAGAGCCACGTCATGATGGGTCCGTCGCAGCGCATGCATTCGTCGGGGATGCGCAGGTTCCACGAGGTGCGGATCGTCTCCCACGTCTCGGGCTGCGCCGGGTCCCAGAAGCCGACGCCGGAGTCGGAGAGCACGTACGTCTTCGCGTTGGGATAGACGTACTTGATCATCGGCCAGGCGATGTAGGTGCCGAATCCGCCCGCGCTCGATCCGGTCACGAGCACCGTCCTGGCGTTCGGAAACAGCCGCGCGGCGAGCGCCGCCGACGCCGCCGTGTGGCGCATGCCGTGATGATAGACCGAACGGTTGCCGACCGCGTACTCGCCGTCGCCCGCGTGGATGCTGTTGTCGCAGTAGGGCACGTAGACAAACGTCCAGTCGCGCAGCGGGTTTTCGGCGTGGCGATTCTTGAATCCGATGTCGAGCAGGAACTCGATCTGAAACGCGATGTTGTAGCCGGGCCAGCTCGCGCCGCCGCCTTCCATGAAAAACATGACGCGTTCGGGATCGCCGGGGGAAACGTCCACCGCGGCGGCGGTGCCGTCGAAGCAGCGCATGTCTTCCTTCGAAAACGTGAAACGCGTGTAGCCGTTGTACGCCGGCTCTTCTTTCACGGGCGCCA
>JADLEX010000148.1 GCA_020845895.1 Deltaproteobacteria bacterium
CTTATCTCGGGCGGAGCCAAAGCGGGTGAATGAGCGAACTTTTTTCTTGCGGGGATGGGGCGAAACGGTCGCTTCGACTGCAAGCGCGGTACGTAATCGTAGAAAACTCCCCAACCGTGAGGGCTGATCCGGTCCGCGTTCGTGGTGGATCGGGCGCAGAACGAGATCGATCCCGTCGCCGTGGTGCTGCACCAATCCGGTTTTCCGCAGATGCAGCATGGGCGCTTCTTTGAGACCCTTCTATATCCGAAGCTGTTGATCATCCGGACCCTCTCCCCGGCGAGCCAATTAGCTGCCCACAGCTTTGTTTGCGTCTGGGGAACGAGTCGGTAAGATGTGACATTCCCATTCAGAAATGTCAGCCTCCATCGCATACTTTGCGCCACGCTCCTGATTCTGGCTAGCTGCTAGCCGATAAAGATCAGTAAAATCCCGCACGGGTCCCAAACGTGGAAGATCTTCGTGTCGCCGCCGACTAACTCGATCCCCTTATCGTACCTGGCGTGACCGAAGTTCCCGGTGTCGATCACCTCTTTCGAGTGCGCGTGCCATGCCTCGATGTCATCGACATCGAACTTCATCATGAAATTCTCCGCCCAGTCTTTGTTGTAATAGTTCTGTAGTCGGAAGACGGCGTTTCCGAGTCTGCAATCCATCGTCCCGCCCCAGCCCTCCGTCAACTCGAAACCGAGCCCCCGGTAGAAGCGCTGCGAAACCCCGAAATCCTCGGATGGGACGTAAGTGACAAGTTCCTTTATGGTCAACGGCATTAGACTCCTGCCCGCGATCGCACGGCACTCTACAATACCCGATAACCGAACCTCACAACCAACGCCGCACTCGATTCGCGTATTCCTCGTATTTGCCCTCTTGCGACCGTCGTAAGAATTCTTCTTCCAGACGCACCTGAATCTGCATCAGGGCAAAACCTAGCGCGAAACTCGTAAGCGTGAACGCGTTCGGCAGCACGAGCACGAGGCCGAGCAGGGTGCCCATCATCCCGAGGAAAATCGGGTTCCGCGAGACACCGAAAAGGCCCGTACTCACGAGTCGGGTCTTTGCGGGGTCGATCCCGATCCGCCACGAGTCCCCCATTTGTAACTGGGCCGTCACGACCCAAATCAGCGAGGCAACCAGCAGGATGTAGCCGACGTACTGCGCTGCGCCAAACTCCAGCCAGAATATTGGCATCAGGAATTCGTCGACGCCGGGGAGGAGTGCCCTCGCCCCGATCGCCAGAAAGACGATCAGCATCACCACCTTGAACAGCGTCCCGACGTAGTCGTGGGCGCTGTCCGTCCCGCCGAACGTGACCGGGTTGCTCCCGGTGCGTTTCCAGACCCGGTACGTCGGCAGAACGAACGCAACGGTAAGGTAAACGATTAGGTAGATAAGTAGCGTGTAACGATCCATGTTTTTTAGAATCTTTTTTTGGCGCTCCGCCGTGCCCCCTTACGCCGCGCCGTGAATTGCCTTCGCGCCTTGCGGTTCAATCCGGCGGCCTTCATGTCCCGCTTCGAAAATCTGAACCGGCGCAGAGCGGACCTCGAAAGGGCATAAAGAACTGCGGTCAATACGACAGCCACGACAACGGTGACCCAAAATGTGGCGGATTTATCCATCGGCGCGTTTCCCGAGTTTCAAGATTCGCAATGCTCCGCGGACGACCACGACGAACACGATCATACCGACGATCAGATCCGGCTTGTTCGATCCGAATAGGTAGACCAGCACGCCGGCCGCTATCACGCCGAGGTTGATGACCACGTCGTTGGACGTGAAGATCGCGCTCGCCTGCATGTGTGCTTCGTTGCTTTTTGATTTCTGGAGTAGGTATAGGCAGAACCCGTTCGCGACCAGGGCGAGGAGCGAGACGACGATCATCGTCGCGAAGTCCGGCATCTCCTCGACGCCAAGGAATCTGCGGATGACCTCGACGAAACCGACGACGGCGAGTGCCAGCTGAAAATAACCCGCAAGTCTTGCGATGCGCTGTTTTCGAGCCAGGGCGGCGCCGACCGCGAACAAGCTGATGCCATAGACGAACGAGTCGGCCAGCATGTCGAGGCTGTCAGCGACCAGCCCCATCGAACCGGAGATCAAGCCGGTGGTCATCTCGATCGCGAAAAATCCGAAGTTGATCGCGAGGACTGTCCACAATAATCTCCTTTGCTTTGCGGGTTCTTCGAATTGGACCTCTTCCGATTGCTCGGTGCTGACGCGGGTGCCGCCCAAATTCAGATCCGCGATCGAACTTTCGATCGCGTCCAGCCGCCCTTCGTGATGCACGGTCAGCCGCCGCTGCGGGATGTCGAAGGCGAGGTATTTTATCCCGGCGATCCCGTCGAGCCTCAGCCTGATCAGGTTCTCCTCGGACGGGCAGTCCATTTGCGGTATTTGAAAAACTGTTTTCTCCATTCCTTTAATCAACCTTCGGCCTTTCGTTTTGCCAGCAGACAAAATGACCGTCGGGGCAACTCGTCTACTTCTTGAATGCCACGGTGCCGGAATTGATAGACGGATCAAGTCCGCTTACGGTCTTTGCCCGTGCGAGCATGTCGGGTGATAAGTCAACGCCGACGACGGAAAATCCATGTTTTGCGAACGCGATGCTCTGCGCCCCAGTTCCGCAAGCCATATCGAACACCTTCGCGCCAGGAGATAAGCCCGAATCGCTTACAACCTTTTCTCGTATGTGACGCGCGAAAATCTCAGCGAAGTCATAAACCGGCGCCATCCTCCGAAACCATCGGACGTTATGCCATTCGTGCTGCTTTGCGATATCGCGCAGGTTCCGGCTCATCTCCTTCTCCGGCCGTCTAGATGTGTACCCGCCCCGAGCATGCCCCGTTGCGTTTCTTAAAGTGGTTTTCGCGCTTTGTGAAGGCGAATCGTGCCGAAAAATGTTCCGAAACTTGCCGTTTCATCGATTTCAATAAGACCGGCTTCCGCGACAAGTTCCGGCAACCGTCCCTGCAGGCTGTCCTTGGTCGTCGCGCCGTCGAGCCAGATGATCGGCTGGGAGGCTGCCTTCATCAGAACATTTGCGGCCTTTCCCCAATCGGCAAGGTGCAATGTGCCTCCCGCCTTCAAAACCCTGAATACTTCTTCAAGAGTTCTTCGCTTGTTTGCGGGCGTCAAATGATGAAAGAACAAGCTCGTCACGATCGCGTCGAAATACTCAGCCGGGTACGGCATTGTGGTGGATAAAGCTTCGCTGAAATTTATTTCAGCACCGCTGGCGGCGGCTTTGCGGCGGGCAATGCGAAGAATTCTCGCGTCGCCGTCAAGCCCATGAGTTTCTGCATGAGGAAATCTACGTTTCAGCGCGACGGTCAAGGTCGCCGTCCCGCAAGCCAAATCCAACAGGCGCCCGCTTGACGGGATGTCGATTTGCTCGACCAACTTTGTTTTGAATACCTTCTCCCGCGTGGTCCACTTCACCACCGTGTCGTAAAGGGGCGTAAGAAAATCGAACCCTAATGCGGGAATGTAGTTCTCTTTACCTTCTGTTTTCATTGCTATTTGCGACGAGGTGTCTTCGGACCGGCACTCTTTTTCGAGGAAAAAAGATATGGCGGTTTATAAAAACTCTTCGACATGCCGAAAGCCTTCGTCGAAAAGATTGGCGATGTGCTCATCGTCGAGCGTGTAGTAGGCGATCTTTCCTTCCCTGCGAAAACGGACGAGTTTCATCTGCCGCAGCGTCCGCAGGGAATGCGAAACCGCCGACTGCGAAACGCCCAACAGATTGGCGATGTCGCAGACGCACAATTCCTCTTTCGACAGCGCGAACGCGATCTTGATTCGCGTAGGGTCACCCAAGATCCTGAAAGTCTCGGCGAGTAAGCCGATCGCCTCCGCCGACTTCATCGCAGTGCGAACATTTTCCACTTTACCTTCGTCGACGAATTGGATTTCGCAGGCGTCGCCTACGGCAGGTGTCGCTTTTACGCTCATAGTTCTACTCGTTCGAATCACTTTTCTCAGAATCCCAAATGCCTGCCGCCCTGATAAATAAGGAAGGTGACGACATAAGCCAGTGCGGTCATGTAACCGACTTGAAAAAACGTCCAACCCCACGAGTTCGTTTCGCGCCTGACGGTCGCGAACGTGGACATACACTGAAACGCCAAAAGGTAGAAGATCATCGTCGTGAGCGCTAGCAGCGGGGTCCACACGGGGGAACCGTCGTCCCTTTTTGCGTCGCGCATCGCTTGAAGCAACGATGCCGAGGTCGCATCCTCGTCCTTGCCGACGTTGTACAAAATACTCATCGTCGAAACGAAAGTCTCCCGCGCGGCGAAACTCGAGATCAACCCGATGCCGATCTTCCAGTCGTACCCGAGCGGCGCGATCACCGGCTCGATGGTTTTGCCCATCCGCCCCGCGAGACTGTAACGAAGCTGCTCGGCAGCGGCGGCGGTTTCGATTTGCTTTTGTTGTTCTTCCTCCGACTCGTTCGCTCTTTCAACTTGCGTTTCGGTCGCGACCGTCGCGGCCGCGTCGCCTTTCGGCGGACGCGGGAAATTCGCCAGAGCCCAGAGGATGATCGAGATCGCCAGGATCACCGTTCCGGCGCGTTTGACGAACATCCCGGCGCGCTGGTAGACGTTCAGGAAGACGACCTTGAAGTTTGGCATCCGGTAGGGCGGCAACTCCATCAACAGCGGCGGCGGCGGGGCTTTCAGGATCGTACGCTTCAAAATGAAAGCGACGATGATGGCCGTGACCACGCCCAGGATATACATCGACAAGATCAGTACCGCCCCGACCGACACGAACCCGAACACGTACTGCCCGGTGAAAAAAGCCCCGACCATCATCGTGTAGACTGGGAGCCTCGCCGAGCAACTCATGAACGGCGCGATCATGATCGTCGCCAGACGGTCTTTCGGGTTTTCGATCGTGCGGGTCGCCATCACCCCCGGGATCGCGCACGCGAAACTGCTCATCAGGGGCACGAAGGCTTTGCCGTGCAATCCGGCTTTGCTCATCAATTTATCGAGCAGGAAAGCCGCCCGCGCCATGTACCCCGTGTCCTCGAGGATCGAGATGAAGAAAAACAGCAAAACGATCTGCGGGAGGAAGATCATCACGCCGCCGACCCCGGCGATGACGCCGTTGGCGATCAGATCGTTCAGTACTCCGGGCGGAAGCGAGTTCCGGGCCGCATCCTGCAGGGAGCCGAAGACCGAATCGAGCAGGTCCATCGGCAGTTGCGCCCACGAAAAGATCGTTTGGAAAACGAACAACAGGATTCCGATGAGGATCAGAAGCCCGAAAAATTTATGCGTCAATACGGCGTCGAGCTTTTCGCTGAACGCACGCCCGCCGGAATCGCGCTCTTTGACCGACTCCTGCACGGCGTCGGAGATCCAACTGTACCGCGCAAGGATCGAGGCGTTGCCGTTTTCCGACTGGGCTTCACCGTTGCGATCGAAGAACGGAAAATCCGCCGGCGCAGGTGCCTCATTTCGGATAGCCTCGTCGATCGCCCTCGTCAGTTCGTCGAGCCCGCGCCGCTTACCCGCGACGACGGGGACGACCGGCACCTTCAGATGTGAAGATAGCTTCGCGGCGTCGATTTCTGTTTTCCGAGATTCGGCTTCGTCGATCATGGTGAGTGCGACGACGATCGGGATCCGGTACTCAAGAAGCTGCGTGAATAGATATAGATTTCTGTCCAGATTCGTCGCGTCGACGACGGCGATGATGCAGTCGGGCGCGTTCAAGCCGGATATCTTGCCGGTCAACGCGCCACGGGCGATTTCCTCGTCGATCGAATTCGCATTGAGACTGTAGAGCCCGGGCAAATCGATCAATCGCACCGCCTCGCCGCCGACGTGCCAGGCGCCCTCCTTTCGCTCCACCGTCACGCCCGGATAGTTCGCGACCTTCTGCCGCATGCCCGTCAGCGCGTTGAAAAGCGTCGTTTTCCCGGCGTTCGGATTTCCGGCTAGCGTGATGGTGAGCATGCCACTGCCTACGGAAGTTTGTGCGGGTGAAATTGTTGCCATGGGCGATATTATTTTCGGCATCGCCTCGAATTTGCACATATGAACAGGCATTCATATGATATTTCAACATAACGCAGAAATTTCCGGCCGTCAACGCCGCGGTTCTGATTCAACTTTTGACTATTTGTAGCTAAGCAGCCGCAAGCTGTTCAAAATCACGAGCACGGTGACACCGACGTCCGCGAAGATCGCGAGGGCGAGGCTGCTGAGGCCGAGGATCGCCAAGGTCACGAACACCAGCTTCGTGACGATGGCGGCGGTCGTGTTGATCTGGATCGTCGCGACGGCCCGCCTGCCTAGGCGGACGAGGTAAGGGATCAACTCGAGGCGGTCGTTCAGAATCGCGATCGAGGCCGCTTCGATAGCGGTGTCGGAGCCCGCCGCGCCCATCGCCACGCCAACGCTGGAGAGGGCGAGCGCCGGGGCGTCGTTGACGCCGTCGCCGACCATCGCGGTCGGGCCGTATTTGGCGAGCAGCTCCTTGATCCCCTCGGCTTTATCCTCGGGCAGCATTTCCGCCTTCACCTCGCGGATGCCGACCTCTTTGGCGACCGTTTCGGCGGGAGCTCGGTTGTCCCCGGTCATCATCACGACCTCGATGCCCAATTCCTGCAATTCGGCGACCGCGGCACGGCTTTCGGTTTTGATCTCGTCGGTCAGGGCGATCACGCCCTCCACGCCGTCGTGGCTGCTCACAACGATCGATGTCTTCCCTTCCATTTGCAGAGATTCGACGCGGCGGACGACCTCCCCTTGGACCTCGTGTTCCTCTGATATAAACGGCAGCTTCCCGATGCAGTGGTGCTTGTCGTAGCAGACGACGCAATCCGCCTTCGCTCCTTTGCCCATCACGGCTTGAAAATTCTCGACGCCGTGGATGTCGATTTTTTCCTCGTTCGCCGCCGCGACGATCGCGGCCGCCAGCGGATGTTCCGAGTACCTCTCGATCCCGGCCGCACACGCCAGCAGGTGCTCGCGCGTGGTCTCGCCGAAGGGCAGCACGTCCGTCACTTTCGGCTTCCCGTAAGTGAGCGTGCGGGTCTTGTCCATCGCGACGGCCTTGATGCGCCCGATCGCCTCGATGTACTTGCCGCCTTTGACGAGCGCTCCTTTCGCCGAGGCGTTGCCGATCGCGGCGTAGATGGAAATCGGTGTCGAGATTACGAGCGAGCACGGGCAGGCGATGACGAGGATCGTGATCGCCTGCTCGAACCACGGGTTGAACGGCTGGCCCAGAAAGACCGTCGGTATGACGACGAGCAGCGTCGCGATGGCGATGATCGACGGCGTGTAGTAGCCGGCGAAGGTCTCGATGAACTTTTGGGTCTCCGCTTTCGTTTTCGTCGCAGCGAAAGTGGTCTCGATGATCTTGGCGAGCGTTGTGTCTTTGGCGGTTTTCAACACCTTCGCTTCGAGATAGCCCTGCAGGTTGAGCGTCCCGGCGAAGATCTTGTCACCATCGTGCTTGTCCTTCGGCAGCGGCTCGCCGGTGATCGCCGACTCGTCGACGCTAGATGCGCCCGATATCACCTCGGCGTCGAGAGCGATCATGTCGGAGGGTCTCAGGATCAGCGTATCGCCGACGTTGATCTCCTCGATCGGCAGCTCCGTTTCACCGCCCCCGCGCCGCACGCGGGCGGTTTTCGGTGTGCGATCGACCAGGGCCTGCAGAGCCGATTTGCTCGACTGAATGCCGAAACTTTCCAGCCTCTCGCCCAGAGCGAACAGAACCACAACGACCGCGGCCTCCTCGTATTCGCCCAGATAGAAAGCACCGACGACGGCGATCGTCATCAGGAGATTGATGCTGCGAAAGTTCAGCTTCGAAAGGGCCTTGAGTCCGCTCCACAACGTCCGCCATCCAACCGCCAGGATCAGCACCGCGAAAAACGGGAACGCGATGTCGCGCCGCAGCTTGTAGCCGTCCCCCATCAACGACAGGAACTCGAAGACGGCGACGAGGGCTACGCTCGCGATCAGCCATTGAAATTTCCGGTCCTGCCAGAGACCGAGCGTCTCGGGTTTGGTTGTTTTGGTTTCGGTCACGGCTATGAAGTGGGTCGTCCGGTGGATGAATTTCGCAGCTCCTCGTCGACCAGAGCCCTTAAGTCGGCTTCACTGAACCTTCGGAGCTGCCGACCGTTGACGAAAAACGTCGGCGTCTGCCGCACGCCGAGCGCCTGGCCGTCCTTCTTGTCCCGTTCGATCTTCGCACCGTAGCGATTTTCGCGAACGGCGACATTCGCCTTCGCCAGATCGAGACCCAGCTCCTCCGCGTACTTTTGGAACAAAACGTTTATGTTCGGGGGCGGTTGCGAGGCGGCTGCGGGGCCGTGCTTCTGTCCCCACTCGTGCTGTCTTTGGAAGAGAAGTTCCTGGGCCTGCCAATACTTTCCCTGTTCGCCGGCCGCTTCAGTGAACGTCGCGGCGGAAACCGAATTCGGATGGAGCGGCATATAACGAACGACGAGGCGGATCTTGCCTTCGTAATCTTTAAGCAGTTTCTTCACCACGGGGCTGAACGCGGCGCAGGCCTCGCACTCGGGATCCAGAAACTCGACGACCGTGACCGGGGCGTTCGTGGGTCCAAGGGTCGGACTGTCGGGCCGCACCAGGGATTCGGGGGTCACACTTCCCGCATTCGAATTGCCGCTTGTCTTGGTCGCGACCGTTTCGTTCTGCAGCGAGTTTCGATAATAGTTCGAACCCACGACGACACCTACAATGACGAGGGCGACAATAGCCCCTAAGATAATTACTTCTTTTCTCATATCATTTTTCAAAACGCTCCGCCTTATGGAGCCACAAGCACAAGCTCACCGCCGCGAACGCAGTCAAAGCCATCAGCGGAATCGTGATAAATCCGAGCCACTCGATCTGCACCGTCGTGCACGAAATACCCTGTTGGCACGGCGTGATGCTTTCCGGCAGGACACCGTAATAAAGCAAATTGTGATAAATCGAAATTATGAGCCCCCCCACAGCCAGCGGTAGTGCGTAATATTTCATACGGCGGTCGAGCATGATGATGCCCGCACCGATGACGATGACCAGCGGGTACATAGCGATGCGTTGATACCAGCACAAAACGCACGGCGGCAGTTCCATCACCTCGCTGAAGAATAGACTGCCGGCGGTCGCCACAAGCGCGGCGGTCCATGCA